>JBAZOY010000013.1:0-44942 GCA_041648505.1 Syntrophales bacterium
TTCAAATACCTGCCGATAGGTACCGATGTCATTACGTCAGGGTTAAAGTGCGTATCCATAGGTACGTGGATGGCTCTCTTGCCGTTTTTCATGGTCCCCGAAAACTGGCCGATTATGATGTACAGGGAAACCTGAAAAAACCAAAAAAGGCCGTGACAGCGTAACTCCGCCGCTCGTCACCTGTCCTGATAAGAATCATGTGTCCCGGATTCTCCCGGACAGTAAAAGCGGACAATTCATTTGCTACTAAACCGGACAAATCTATTTGTTGCTAACAGCGGAAATTAAAAAATCTTAGAATTTTTTGGATACAGTGACTTTAATGAAGGGTATGTGGAGTATAAATTAAGAGCTCCTCAGGGCGGGATGATGAGGAAAAGGTAAGGGCCGCGTGTCACGGGTCTTTTAGTACCGCATGTGGCCTTTAAACAGCTTCGCCCGCTGTCTGTTGATCCTCTTTTGGCCGGACATATCTGAGCTTCCGGTGGATATCTGCCATACCTTCATATTTTGTGGAAAAATTAAGTTTACATAGAAGAAAATGCTATGTTCACTTATCACCCTTAAAGCGGGACAAAATAGACCTTTAAATGAAAATGGGTTAGCCAATAGTAGGCTAACCCATTTTCATATATGGCTCCCCAGCGCGGACTCGAACCACGGACATGGTGGTTAACAGCCACCCGCTCTACCGACTGAGCTACTGGGGAACATGATTTACTTCTATCGGCAACTGGGGCATGTGTGAAGTTCACTCAAAGGAACTCCAGCCGTATTGCTGATAAATTTTAACTGGTCAACCGGGGCAAAATACCTGCCGCATTTGTCGCAGGCTTGCATCTTGAAGGTACGTCCCCAAATTTTTCGCTTGCTGTCGTCCGTCGACTCCATCACGATGTGCTGTGTAGGGCAGACATATGCGCATGCACCACAGGCGATACAGGCTTTGGAATTCTCCATAAATGGAGGACCAACGCTCTTGCCAGGCCCTCTGTACGACGACCCGATAGCACTGACTCCCACGGTTTCTTCACAGACCCTCACACAGAGGCGGCACAGAATACAGTTTCCCTTGTCTGTGTCAGGTTTGAACCTGGGTTCCGGCTCAATGCCCATTTCATTCGCCATCTCCTTGAGTATATCGGATTCCGGACATCGCGCCATAAGCAGTTGCAGCACCAGGCGCCGGACATTCAATACCCGCTCAGTCTTTGTATCAACAACAATGCCTTCCGAAACCGGGTACATACACGAGGCGACAATTTTTGACCGTGTTCCCTGTCTGACTTCGACGACGCAGAGCCGGCATGAACCTGTTCGACTAACTGCCTCATGTGTACAAAAGGTTGGAATCTCTACACCATGTTGACGGGCAATGTCAAGAAGCATTGTCCCTTCCTCTGCCTTGATCTTCTTTCCATCTATGCTGAAGCTTACCATTTTTCCTACCTTCATTCCACGATTATTGCATCAAATTTGCAGCTATCCTTACAGACACCACACTTTATACACGTCGTCTGATCAATTACATGCATTTCTTTCTTCTCTCCGCTTATGCTCGCGGAAGGGCACTTCTTAAGACACAGGCCGCACCCCGTACACTTATCGTTTATACTGTAATGGATCAGGGCTTTACAGATGCCTGCGGGACACTTTTTATCCCGGACATGGGCAATGTATTCATCCCTGAAGTACCTGAGTGTACTCAGGAGGGGGTTGGGGGCCGTATTGCCCAGGCCACACAGCGCCCCATCACGTATGCCCTGAGACATGGTTTCCAGAAGCTTTATATCCTCTTCCGTTCCCTTACCGTCACAGATATCCTGCAGGATTTCATTCATCCGGCGAATTCCCTCGCGGCATGGCACGCACTTGCCACACGACTCTTCCTCGAGGAAGTTCGTGAAGTACCTGGCCACGTCCACCATACAGTTCTGGTCGTCCATGACGATCATACCGCCGGAACCCATGATGGAACCGTGTTTGATAAGTTCATCGAAATCTATGGGAGTGTCGAGAAGCTCCGCAGGAAGGCATCCACCCGACGGGCCCCCTGTCTGAACGGCCTTGAATTTTCTGCCGCCGGGAATACCACCGCCGATCTCGAATACAATTTCCCGTAAGGTTATCCCCATGGGGACTTCGACCAATCCGGTATTATTGATTTTCCCCACCAGAGAGAATATCTTCGTACCCTTACTGTTTTCTGTTCCTATGCTCCGATACCAGTCTGCGCCCCTGTTAATGATGAAGGGCACATTTGCCCATGTCTCCACGTTATTGAGGTTTGTCGGCTTATCCCAGAGTCCCTTGTCCGTTGCGTGGATATACTTAACGCGTGGTTCGCCTGCGCGGCCTTCAAGAGATGCAAAAAGCGCGGATGATTCGCCGCAGACGAAAGCGCCCCCCCCTCTGTTTATTATTATGTCAAAATCAAATCCTGATCCGAGGATGTTTTTTCCCAGCAACCCTGCCTCGCGTAATTGTTGAATAGCGATCGTGACACGATTCAATGCAAGGGGGTATTCATTGCGGACGTACATATATCCCAGGCTCGAGCCAATGGCGTAGGCACCGATGATCATCCCTTCGAGAACGAGGTAAGGGTTCCCTTCCAGGAGACTCTCGTCCATGAAAGCACCCGGATCGCCTTCATCGGCATTGCAGATGACATATTTAGGTTCTCCCTGGGCCTTGCGTGTTTCTTCCCATTTCCTCCCGGCGGGGTATCCACCACCGCCACGCCCCCGGAGGTTGGCTTTTATGATCTCCTGAACAACATCATCGGGCTTCATTTCCTGTAATACTTTGGCCAGGGCGCTGTAGCCTCCGATAGCCAGATAATCTTCCATGCTTGTGGGATCAACGAAACCGTTCATCCCGGAGAGGATCCTCATCTGTTTTTTATAGAAGGGAATATCATGTTCATATATGATCTTCTCACCGGTATTAGGATCTTCATATAATAAGCGGTCTATAATCTCGCCTTTAAATGTATGCGCGCTCATCGACTTGCCTCCTTGCTCCCATTAAGGAAGGTCTTCTGCACGATCTCCGCCACATCATCAAGACCTATCTTCTGATAAAATATATTTTCGGGGTAAATAACAATCATGGGACCGCGCTCACAGAATCCACGACAGCCTGTGGTGCGGAAATCAACTTTCTCAGTCAGCTCATTTTTTTCAAGTTCGGCTTTAAAACCATCAATCAGCTTCTGAGTTCCGTATGCCAGACAGCCTGTCCCCGCGCATATCGCGATACAAGGCTTATTCGCATCTCGACTCTTCTGGATTTTTTCCTGAGTGCTTTTTAATTCATCGATCGATTTAATCCGTTTCATTGCTAGCCTCTACCTTTTTCCTCAAGTCCTTAATGATTTTGTCTACCTTTGATATATCCATATGCCCGTGATATTGTCCATCAACGACCAGAATAGGCCCCAAGGCACAGGCTCCCAGACAATTGACTGTCTCGTATGTAAATTCCAGATCGGGGGAAGTCTCTCCGTTCTTTATTCCCAGATTTCTTTCAATATGGCCATCGAGGAGAGCGGTGCCCCGAACATGACACGCTGTTCCCCTGCACAGCATCAAGGTATGGCGGCCGCGGGGTGTAAGACTGAAAGCCTTGTAAAAGGTGGCCACCTCATATATACGGCTTATGGGAACATCAATAACCGTACTCAGTGTCTTGAGTACATCTTTAGGGAGATAATTCCATTCCTTTTGCATATCCTGCAGAATGGGAACGAGAAAACTCTTGTCACCGTATTTCTGAACGATTTTTCTTATCTTTGCTTTCATGAAAATCTCCACCCCTCTAAAATCAACCTTTTGTACTTCACATAAAGATGTTGCCTTATCATTGTGCCTGTAATTCCGACCACGATTTTGAACAGTTGATTTTGTTCATGAGTTTCGTGTATTCCAGATTGACCCGCTCCTGGAAGATGTTGATCTGGTCGGGGTTAAGATGTCTGAACCTTCCCTGGAGTTTTAAGTAATCCTCCACCGGTCGGCGTTTTTCCGGTGTATCCACGGTCATCCGGTATTTGCCGTTCTCCACCTCGTAGAGGGGAAACACTCCCGTTTCCATGGCCAGGCGCCCCAGTTTGATGCACGCATCTGAAGGAGCACGCCATCCTGTAGGACATACCGACAGGCATTGGATATAACTCGGGCCCTTGATGCTGCGTGCCTTTTTAACCTTGTTTATGAAATCAAGGGGATAGCTGTGGCACGCCGTTGCGACGTACGGTATATTGTGGGCTACCATGATTTCCGGAACATTTTTTTTCCATGTCTTGTTCCCTAAGCTTGCAGCTCCCGACGGTGCCGTCGTCGTTGAGGCCCCGAAGGGGGTGGAACTGGAGCGCTGGATGCCTGTGTTCATATATGCTTCGTTGTCAAAGCATACGTAGAGCATATCATGACCCCTTTCCATGGCTCCGGACAGGGCTTGAAGCCCGATGTCAGCGGTACCGCCGTCTCCTCCGATAGCCACGGTTTTAATATATCTTTCGGGAATTCTTCCCTTGCGCCGCAGGACCTTTAAGCCGGCTTCCACGCCAGAACCGACTGACGCGGCATTCGGAAAAGCCACATGTATCCAGGGCAGTTTCCATGCCGTCGTGGGGTACGGGGTGGAAAAAATCTCTGCGCAACCTGTGGCACTGGCGATAACCGTATCTCTGCCCAGCGCTTTACACATCAAGCGCACGGCAAGAGCTTCTCCGCACCCCTGGCAGGCACGGTGACCAGAGGTGAAGAGCTCTTGTTTATCCACGAGCTTTGGCGCGTACAGTTCGAAATTCTCAATGATTCTCATGGGACGCTTTTTTGCAGTATTCATGATCCCCTCACTCCATAGATATCGTATGCACATTCCGCCGGGACGTGATCCATCCCGGCTGCTTCTTTTACGATTTTCTTGAAATCTTCGATCATCACGTCCCGGCCTCCGAGACCAATGATATAATCGGTAATCACAGGACGTTTTGGTTCACCGTAGAGGGCCGATCTCACCTCGGCAAACAGGGGGCCGCCGGGACCACCGAAGGAAACCGCTCTGTCCGCGACCACTAAAACTCTGGCTCCCCGGGATGCCTCGCGCAATTCCTCGAAGGGGAAAGGCCTCCAGAGCTTCATTTTTAGGAGCCCTGCTGCCATTCCTTCCTGGCGAAGTTCGTCAATGGCCATTTCCGCCGTCTCCCCCATAGAACCCATGGTAAGCAACAGTACTTCTGCTCCTTCTGTTTTATAAGCCGTTACAGGTTCATACCTGCGACCGAAGAGACTTTCCCATTCCTTCCATACCTCTAAAATAATCTTTTTTGCATTTACGAGAGTGGTATTTTTTACCTTCATCACCTCGTTAAATATCTCCGGCATGGCGAAGGCTCCCATGGTGACCGGTCTGTCAGGATGAAGTGTGGCATAAGGTTTATATGCCGGGAGGAAACTGTCCACCTCCGCCTGATCGGGAATCTCGATCGGCTCAACCATATGGGTAAGCTGGAAACCATCCATATTGACATTTACAGGCAGCATGACATCTCTGTGTTCGGCAATTTTGAAAGCCTGAATGAGCATGTCCACTACTTCCTGACCGTTTTCCGCAAACAGTGAAATCCAGCCCGTATCTCTCTGTAACATGATGTCACTGTGATCGTTCCATATATTCAGAGGACCGGATATTGCCCGGTTGGCGATTATCATTACCACGGGAAGCCTCATGGCTGAGGCGATCGGTATGATCTCCTGCATGTAAAGCAAACCCTGTGAACTGGTGGCGGTAAAAACCCTTGCACCCGTACCCGCAGCGCCCAGCACCGCGCTCAGAGCCGAATGTTCGGACTCGACAGTAATAAACTCGGTATCAATTCTCCCATCGGCGACAATGTCCGCCAGATGCTCTGCTACATGGGTGTTGGGAGTTATGGGATATGCGGCTACCACATCAATATTGCACAAGGCAGCTGCCTCCGCCGCGGCAATTGCTACTTCCATACCAACTCGCTTAGACATGCTTATCCCTCCTCGTCAACCATTATTACGGCGCCTGTCGGGCATTCATGGGGACAGATACCGCAACCCTTGCAGTAAGTGAGATCCCCCGTGAAGTATCCATACTCATCTGCAGAAATGCAACCTTCCGGGCAGAATATATAACAGACTCCACATTTGATACACTTGGATTTATCCCAGACGGGTTTTCTTCCTAACCTCCAACTCCCGGTGTGGTACTCTTGCGCACTCCCCGGGGTAAATACCATACATCCCGGGCTGACCTCCTGCCATGTTTCAGGCCACTTTTTTTCTGTCATTATTGCACCTCTTTCAAGACTCAAGACTTATGACTCGATCTTGACCTCGTTATAAGCCCTCTCTGCAGCAGTCATATTTTTTTGCGCGAGCCTGCCGAATCTGTGCGCTATAGGCGATTTCAATGAATCCATCTTCACGACACCCACTGCCTTCAATAAAGCCCCCAACATAGTGGTATTGGTGATCGGGACACCCAGTTCCTTTTTGGCTATTGCCGTCGCGTCAACGGTAGCGATCCGCCCCTCGAAGTTAAGAGCCTTTCGCAGTTCTTTTACTGTCTTCGCTGTGTTAACAATCAGTGTGCCATCCGGTTTTAACCCTTGGGTAACGTCAATCAGACCAATGAGTCCTTCATCAAGAACGATCACCGCATCGGGATGATAGATGCCGGACCTGATTTTTATCGGTTTATCATCAACCCGGTTAAATGCCGCCACGGGGGCACCTCTTCTTTCCGGTCCAAAGCTGGGAAAACCCTGGGCATACTTCCCTTCCTCAATGGCAGCCACAGCCAACATCTCCACAGACGTTACCGCTCCCTGACCGCCTCTACCATGCCATCTGACCTCTATCATTGGATAACTCTCCGATTTGATTTATGCTCACCGCTAATAAACAAATTATTTAACCATATAATAAATACTTTCTCCTGTCAATGATCATTTGGAAACATGGTTTATGAATCTTTCATCCCCCGACGGAATTCCATCGACTTTGCCAGAGTCCTCCTGTCCGTGTATTTGAGATCCCCCCCGAAAGGTATTCCGAGGGCTATCCTTGTTACTTTGATATCCTTTTCCTTTACCAGCTTGGTGATAAGAAGAGCGGTCGCCTCTCCCTGGGCATTAGGATTGGTGGCTACGATGAGTTCGCTGATCTGGTTACGGGCTATCCTGTCTAAAAGATCTTTGAGTCTGAGACGTTCCGGTCCAACTCCATCGAGAGGTGACAGAACTCCGTGAAGAACGTGATATGTTCCCGTAAAACTTCCGCTTTCCTCAATGGCAATGAGAGAGTCAGGCTCTTCCACAACACATATAGTGTGTCTGTCTCTCGACGGATCAGCGCATATCTCACAAATCTCGTTTTCCGCCAGATTAAAACATGAGCGACAAAACTTGATCTTTTCTTTGACTTCGATAATGCTTTCGGCAAGCGTTCTTGCATCATGTTCGGAGGCACGAAGTATAAATGTGGCCAGTCTCGTAGCGGTTTTTTCTCCGATGCCGGGAAATCTTCCGAGTTCCTTGATAAGACGTTTTACGGGGAGAGGATATCCTGTCATTTTTAAACGCCCCTTTCCCTTTAAACCATGCCGGGTATATTAAGACCCCCGGTAATCTTTGCCATTTCTGTTGAGGACATTTCCCGTGCTTTACGGATGCCCTCATTAACTGCGGCCAATATGAGGTCCTGGAGCATATCAACATCTTCAGGATCAACTACTTCTTTTTCTATCTTCAGGGATACGATATCATTTTTCCCATTTACCACAACGGTTACCATACCCCCTCCGGCTGTGGCTTCCACAGTCTTGTTTTCCAACTCCTCCTGAAGGTTGGCCATCTTTTCTTGAATCTTTTTAGCCTGCTTCATAATATTTCCAAAATTCTGCATAAGTGAATTTACCTCCCCTGCTCGTTTGATTCCGAATTACGTAAAGCAATAACTTTACGCACTTCGGCGTTTTCAAAAATGTCTATAACTTTCTGTAACATTGGATGATTTAAGGCATCCCGCTTGATATCATTTATCCTATTGTTATTATTGGAAGTGTTGCTGTTGAGGCTATTTCCATGTGAAAAGCCGCTCTGTCCTTCTTTAAAATCTTCCCCGTTACCATTTTGGAAGGGGGGGAAGGCAGGTGATTCGAGGTTGTCTTCGAGGAGTCCGATGTGGACCGTAATGCCTTTCTTTCCGAAGAATTCCTCCGCCATCTTCGCCAGGATTGTCTTCTGTGATGTTTCATTTATATTATCGAGAAAGATATAATCTTTTAAAAAACCTATTCTTAAGTGTCTGTCATCGCATCCAAGAAATTTTCCCGGCTCAATTTTAGACCAGAGGGGAGAACTATGTCTTTTCACAAAGCCCTTGAAATCTTCCCATAGTTGTTCCGGCTGGTTGTCCTCCCCGGCCTCATATCCGGAAGGTACAGGGGGGAGGACAGGGACATCTGTCTCCACTTGAGAAACTTTTGACGCTTCCGTAAAGGGTTTTGCAGATGAGAGCCTTTTCCCGAGGGCTTCTATCTTCGCCAGGATCTCGTCGATAGGTATCATAGGTTCAAGGTAGGCCATTCTTATAAGGATTACTTCGATGTTCAGCCGTGCATTGTAACTTTTCCTTACATTTTCCTCCTCGGCCATCAGTATGTCCAGCAGGTGCTGCAGGGTCTGTCGTGATACTCCCTCTGTCTGGGCCTTCAGTTTTACTATTTCATCATCGGCAAGGTCGAGCAGCGCTTTGGCGTCGCCGGTGATCATGGTGAGAAGCAAATTTCGGAAATGGCCAAGCAGTGTCTGGTAAAAGTATTTCATGTCCACGCCGGCGTAGTATGCCTCATCAATTATCTCCAGACACCCGGCGGTGTTTCTCTTCAAAACCGCCTCGGAAAGTTTGAAAAGAAAGCGTCTATCCGTCCTGCCGAGCAGTTCTTCCACATCGCTTTCTTTGATGTCAAAACCGGCATAGGATATAACCTGATCAAAGATGCTCTGAGCATCCCTTATGCTTCCGTCTCCTGCTTCGGCGATCCAGGTCAGGATGGTTTCGCTGATATGAATGCTCTCCGCCTCGGCGATTCGTTTCAGGTTATCCGTAATCAGCCTGACAGGTATCCTTCTGAAGTCAAAGCACTGACATCGGGAAAGAATAGTCGCCGGAACTTTATGGATTTCCGTGGTAGCAAATACAAAAATCACATGCGGCGGTGGTTCCTCAAGGGTTTTCAGGAGGGCATTGAATGCCTCTCTGGTCAGCATGTGTACTTCATCAATTATATAGATTTTATAACGAGACGATGCGGGAAAGAATTTAACACTTTCCCTAAGCTCCCTTATCTCGTCTATACCCCTGTTGGATGCCCCGTCTATTTCCCGGACATCCATGGATATGCCGTCCGTGATTTCCCTGCAATTGGCGCAGGTATTGCAAGGAATCGATGCTGGTCCCTTTTCGCAATTCAGGGCTTTGGCCATGATGCGGGCTACCGATGTCTTGCCTGTCCCCCTCGGTCCGCTGAAGATGAAGGCATGGGCTATGCGGTCCTGTATAATGGCATTTCTCAGAGTCTTAACCACGTGTTCCTGCCCTACAACATCTTCAAAGATCTGCGGTCTCCATTTTCGGGCGAGGACAATGTATTTCATAGCTTTTTCCAATTATTGTCTGAACGACAGTTTCCTGACTCTCTCTAAAAGTGTCACAAAAGATTTTTCCCGAAGTTTACACTGAGTAAATACGAAGGGGCCAAAATTAAAGCAAGAGAGTTTTGGGACTTAAAAATCATATTAACAAAAAAAGGCACGTTGACCAATCCAACTCACAGACTGGCAATTTGTGACTGTTCAGGCCAGGGTTGCCCCCCCTATGCCACACAATCACGATTCTTATAGAGATAGCCAGGTTTAACCGCAACACACGTTGGTCTTGCTACCGCTGCTTCCTTCCGGATCTGACGGGGTTTGCAATCCTCCGTTGTGCGGGACCCGGCTATCAAATCAATCATGAACATTAATGGCGGAGAGAGGGGGATTCGAACCCCCGATACACCTTGATGGGCATACACACGATTTCCAGTCGTGCTCCTTCAGCCGCTCGGACATCTCTCCGTGTCAGTTCATTATTTTTATATGCAGGCCAATGGCTGTTGGTAATTACCGCCATTTTATACCCAATGGCGGAGAGAGGGGGATTCGAACCCCCGTGAGAGCTTATGGCCCCCAAATCGATTTCGAGTCGATCCCGTTATGACCACTTCGGTATCTCTCCGCAGTTTTTCTCATGAAAACGAGATCACAACATATAATTATCTCCTCTTTTCGCGAAAAAATCTACTTAAAATTTCGGTACACGCCTCCCTCTGGATACCTTCTGCAACCTCTACCACATGATTCAGTCGCTTGTCACAAAGAAGCCTGTAAAGGGAAACCACACCCCCCGCTTTAGGATCACTGGCACCAAAGACAAGCCTGGATATTCTGGCTTGTATAATCGTTCCGGCGCACATGATACATGGCTCCAGCGTAACATACAGTGTTGTTCCCACAAGACGGTAATTGCCTGTTATTTCCGCCGCTTTCCGCATAGCCAGAATCTCGGCATGGGCGGAAGGGTCTTTCATTGAGATAGAGTTGTTATGAGCTTTTGCCAGGATTGTTTCACCGGAGGTGAGCACCGCACCGACAGGAATTTCTCCTTTTGCATAGGCCAGCCTTGCCTCTTCAAGGGCAAGCCGGATAAATATATCGTCACTTTCCATTTATAGATTCCATAGAGAAAGGGAACATTTTTCATGTTATAATCTTTTTAGTGTGTTAAGTCAAATGCACGCAGCGATGCACAACATTGAGACAGGGTATATCAGGTGCCCCAGACACTTGAAAATTTACAGGTAACATGTTAATAAAACTTAATATTGAGTTCGAAACCTAATTAGGAAATAACCTTGGAGACCTTTTCAAAATAGTGAAAATTGGATTTAGAAAGCGCGAATTAACAATTTTCCGGGGTACCATGCCGTCGCAGCGCAGCGCAGTGCCGGCAAAGGCAATGTCTGAGTGTGCAAGCGCAAGTTGTTCCTTTGCAGTGAAGCGAGACGCGCGCATGGTCGAAAAAGATTTTTGAGCGCTGGTGAATACAATTTTTAAAGCTCTCCCTTAAAATAAAAAATGGAGTCTGTGTGTTTGATGGATTTGACGCCGGCCATGAAACAGTACGTAGAGATTAAAGAGCAGCATAAGGACTGCATACTTCTCTTCAGAATGGGCGATTTCTACGAGATGTTCTTTGAAGATGCCGTCGCTGCAGCGAAGGTGCTGGATATTACCTTGACTTCGAGGAACAAGGGAAAGGAGGATAGCATCCCTCTTTGCGGTTTCCCTTACCATGCCGCCTCAACGTATATCTCAAAACTCATCAATAGTGGATTCAAGGTGGCTATCTGTGAGCAGATGGAAGACCCAAAGAACGCCAGGGGAGTTGTGAAAAGGGAAGTGGTACGTATTGTTACCCCCGGGCTTGTCGTGGACAACGATAATCTTGCGACCGGTGAAAATAACTTTCTGGCGGCCCTGACCCTGGGAGGGACAGCTGGTGTTTTTGGCATGGCCTTTCTCGATATTTCGACCGGCGAGTTTCGGGTGACCGAATCCCGCGACAGGGACTTTTTTCTGAACGAGGTTTCAGGTCTTGATTTTCGCGAAGTTATCGTTCAGGAGAACGACAGGGAGGGCAGTTTTCTGAAGGCCTTTCTGCACGGGACGAGCCGGTGCCGGATCAATTATTTCGCTCCCGAGTACTTTGATCATGATGATGCTCTGACACGGTTGCAGGAATATTTTTCCGGCGACCAGTTGAAACAGATAGAGGCGGAGAAACATCCGGCCATGGTTGCCGCTGCCGGGGCAATACTTCTCTATGTGGAGGAGACGCAGAAGAATACTCCCCGCCATATTAACGATATCCAATGGTACAAGACAGATGGCTACCTCATACTTGATGAGACCGCCAAATATAATCTCGAGTTATTTACCACCATTGCCGGTGACGGTAAGCAGGGAACTCTCTTCCGGGTCCTTAATGAGACGGTAACTTCCATGGGTGCCCGGAGACTTCGGTGGTGGCTTAATTATCCGCTTGCAGTCCCGGAAAAGATCAGGGAAAGACTTTCTGCATTATCTGAGATCAAGGGACAGCATTTATTAAGAGAAAGCCTCCGAAAGTCTTTAAGGCAGGTATATGATCTGGAAAGACTGGGAAGCAGGATATCCATGGGGGTTGCCAATGGCCGGGATTTGGTTGCCCTGAAGACTTCCCTGCAGGTTCTGCCGGAGATCAAGTCAACGCTTCGTGAACTGGAGTCGTCTCTAATCACTTCAATTTATGCCGGCATTGATGAAATGCCCGACATCCTTGGGCTGATCGAAAAATCTATTGTGGAAGATCCTCCTCTTACCCTCCGTGATGGTGGCATCATTAAAGAGGGGTACGATCAGGAACTTGATGAACTGATCTCGGTGATGCGGGATGGGAAGCAGTGGATCGCCGTCCTTGAAGAAAAGGAACGTAAGAGAACCGGCATCAACTCTCTCAAGGTAGGGTTCAACAGTGTGTTCGGTTACTATATAGAAGTCACCAGGGCGAATGCCGGACTTGTTCCTGATGATTATATCAGGAAACAGACTCTTGTTAATGCCGAGCGCTACATTAATCAGGAATTGAAAGGGTATGAATACACTGTTCTCAATGCGGAAAATCTTCGCAAAGAAAAAGAGTACAACCTCTTTGTTATGATCAGAGACCGGATAGGGCAGGAGATCAGAAGGATTCAAACAACCGCTTCACATATTGCCGAACTGGACGCCCTTGTATCACTTGCAGAGGTAGCGGAGAAATATAACTACATCTGTCCCACTGTGGACGAAGGGGGCAGGATTGAGATCACGGATGGCCGTCATCCCGTTGTGGAAAGGATGCCCCTTCCGGATGGCTTCGTGCCTAATGATACCTTTCTGGAGCTGGATAGGAATCGTCTGCTTGTAATCACTGGCCCCAATATGGCGGGAAAATCCACCTATATAAGGCAGGTTGCCTTGATCGTAGTGCTTGCCCAGATGGGGAGCTTTGTGCCGGCAGCGAAGGCACATATTGGTGTAGCGGACAGAATATTTACCCGTATAGGAGCCGCGGACAGCCTGGCGAAGGGACAGAGCACCTTTATGGTGGAGATGAATGAGGTGGCCGGTATCCTGAAAAATGCCACCTCAAGAAGCCTTATTATTCTTGATGAGGTTGGGCGGGGAACCAGTACGTTTGACGGCCTCAGTATTGCGTGGGCGGTAGCGGAATACATCCACGATACGAAACAGGCCCGGACACTCTTTGCCACTCACTACCATCAGCTTACCGATCTGGCCATCACTAAAAGCGGGGTAAAAAATTACAATATTGCCGTCAAGGAGTGGGGAAATAGTATCATCTTTCTCAGGAAGATTATGGAGGGAGGAACTAACCGGAGCTACGGTATTGCCGTGGCGAGGATTGCCGGTGTTCCTGATGAGGTGATCCTGCGGGCAAGGGAAATTCTTGAAAATCTCGAAAAGGGGGAACTTGACGAGATCGGAATACCAAAGATTGCCCGGGGCAAGAAGGCAATCAATAAAGGCAGAGGGCAGTTGAGTCTATTTATGGGTGATGAGAATATGATAATTGCTGAATTGAAGGGCATGAACGTTATGGATATGACACCCCTTGAGGCACTGAACCTGCTTGCCAAATGGAGAGATAGAATAGATAAGGGAAGGAAATAATGTGTCATCTACCTGATGCACACTCTGCGCACCTGCTTGACATCTGTTAATCCCTGCATAGCCTTCAAAATGCCGTCCTGAAGGAGGGTGGTCATGCCCTGAGAAATCGCTATACCAAGCATCTCCTCGACAGTTGCATGTTTCTGGATTAATCGTTTAATTTCGTCTGTCCCGACAAGGAGTTCATGAATGCCCATCCTCCCCTTATATCCCGATTTATCACAGGCGTCGCAACCCTTTGGCCGATATAGTGTAAAATCATCCGTGTAGGGGATATTCAGTCCGGCGAATAGTTCCTGGCCAAAGATTTCAGCAATATCGTAGTATTCTTCAATTGTTGGATGATAGGCCTCTTTGCATTTTTTGCAGAGCGTTCTTACGAGTCTCTGGGCCAGGATACCGAGGAGGGCGTCGGCGAAATTCAGGGGGTCTATGCCCATGTCGAGGAGCCTGACGACAGTCTCCGGAGCGGAATTGGTATGGAGGGTACTGAAAACGAGATGCCCGGTTAGAGAGGCCTCGACACCGGTTTTGGCGGTTTCAAAATCTCTCATCTCACCGACCATAATGACATCCGGATCTGCCCGGAGGAAGGCACGCATGGCAGCGGCAAAGTCAAAACCGATCTTGGGCTGTACCTGTACCTGCCTTAATCCATACTGGGTGATTTCCACAGGATCTTCTGCCGTCCAGATCTTTCTGTCCGGTTTATTGATGTGGTGCAGCGCTGCATGGAGAGTTGTGGTTTTACCGGATCCTGTGGGTCCTACTACGAGGATTATTCCGTAGGGCTTTTCGAGAATCTTTGAAAACTCAACACTATTTCTCTCTGACATCCCCATGGCTTCAAGGGGCATGGTTTCCCCCTTGGCCAGAATACGCATAACTACATCCTCAACATTTCCCTGTGTCGGTATCGTTGCTACACGGAGTTCGATTTCGTCTCCCGCGGATCTCTTGAATTTTATCTTTCCGTCCTGAGGGATTCTTTTGACTGTAATATCTAAATTAGACATGATCTTTATTCTGGATACAATTGCGGCTCTGTAATTGTAAGGAACAGTTTGATAAAGGGCACAGTCGCCGTCAACCCTGTAACGAATTTCTACATTTTTCTTGTCCACATTGGGTTCAACATGGATATCCGAGGCCCGTCGTTTATAAGCATCGTTGATAATCTTATTGACTAGTTGCATGATCACACTGTCTGATTCTGTAACAATCTCTCCATCTTCTTCCTCCTCAATCTCATCTTCATCTTCAAGCTTTCCCAGGAGGTCAGTGAAGGATGACTCATCTCCGGGAGACTGGAAAAAGTAATGGATAAATTTTCTTATATCCTCCGTCAGGGACACGTCATATTTGGTAGCTTTTGTTTTTAAAAGACTTTCAATCATATCCCGTTTCAGGATATTATTAGGATCATCAACAAGGACATGAATATTCCCATCTTTTTTACCAATGGGGACCCAGAGCTCACGAAGGAGAAAATCTTTCTTTAAGGTTTTCAGCAGATCGCCTGGAATAGGGTGCTTGTCATTAAATGGTACAAAGTTACAGCGATAAAATTCTTCGAAAGACCTTCCCATTTCTTCTTTCGGAATGTTGCATTTGTTCATCAGGAAGGCTTCTATAGACTCTTTTTTTTCCCTCGCTTCCCCCCACGCCCTTTCCAAATCTTCGTCTTTCAGTAAGTCACGGCTTACAAGGTAATCGAATCTCGTTCTCCTCTTTCTGGCAAACCTTTGCTGGTTGTGAAAAGCAAGGCCAAGAACTTCAGCCATCTCCTGAAGAAAATTCTGCTCTTCTTCGGAAAATCTATTACCCCCTCCCTTCTTATTCAGGATCTGTATAACTCCCATGAGCGTATTGTTATGGAAAATAGGAGCGGTGAGTATATGTCTGGTCCTGAAACCGGATTTTTTATCCCAGCTATAATCAAAGGTAAGTTCTTTATCGATACTTTTTAGTTCATCATTGTCGTAGGCATCTGCTATGTTAACAGTCTTTCCTGTATTGGCTACGTGCCCGGCAATGCTCTTGTTACTGATGGGTACCCTGATCTCTTTTAACTGAGCCCCCGCAAGAATCATGGAGTAAATCTCATTCCTCAATCGGTCTACGACATAGATGGTAAGGGAATGGGCATTGAAGAGGTTTAAGATACCCTCTCTAAGATCCACAAGAATCTGTTTTATGTTCTGAGCAGCGTGGATGCGATTGATAATATCCAGCAATGCCTTGCGGATAAGGAGTTCTTCTTCAAGCTCTTTGGTATCTGCACATTTTATTTGATCATTCATGCTTTTTTCTTGTCATTCCTTTTTTATTTCTGCAAATGGTGGAGATATTTCTCCCAGGAGTCATCTAAAGTGAAAGCTTTAAAAATTGTATCCATCGGCACTCAAAAACCTTTTTCACCCATGCACGTCTTACTTCGCTGCAAAAGTATAGCTCATGTTTACGGGCTCATATATCGTCTTTGCCAAAACTATATCACTACTGCATGGTGCAAAAATCTCTAATTTGCTTCCTTTGAATCCAATTTTTGCTGTTTTGCAAGGGTTTCACAGATAAGAAGCAACCGCGTTCCTCCAAAATTACTGTATAACATTAAACTAAAACGAAAAATAATTCAAGAATATCTGAAATACGATCACCTCGGAGATGATAGTTCTTGTTGTTTCAAAAAACTCTACCATCATGATTTTACGGGGTCAACAAGGATTTATTCTTTTTTTGATGTGAACTGTGGGGAATTTTTATTGACAATAAAGGGCATTTCAATATACGAAATAATATCTTTTCTTTCCCATGATCCAAAGACTCTTGTCTCATTGAGAAGATAGCATGGAAAATCCTCGGTCCCTGCGATTCGGACCAGACTCCATTACGGTAAATGATGGGGGGGTTAGCTACGAATTTATTCTTCTTGCATTACCGGGCCAAAGTATGACTACCACTGTACTTACCCCAATCAAGTCACAACTTAAGCTCTGGAAAAAGCTGGAGCTGCCTAAATATCGCCGGCAAGAGGGCCTCTTGCTTGCGGAAGGATTCAAGGTTGTGCAGGAGTTACTGAAAAGCACCTGGGAAACAAAAGCGCTCCTGGTAATGGAGGAGAAGCGGGAACAATGGCAGACTTTCCTGTCTAATATTCCGGAAGATATAGAAGTTTATGGTCTGTCGGCAAAAGAGTGGTCAAACCTAAGTCAGGATAAAGGACCGGAAGGTATAATGGCCCTGGCCACTATACCGGTTTCTGGTGATATTTCCGATATCCCTCTGCCAGGGACAGAATATCTCTTGCTGCTGTATCAGATCAATAATCCCGCTAATCTTGGTGCTATTATGCGGACGGCCCACTGGTTCGGCATCAGGACGATCGTCCTCAGTACCGGTTCGGTGGATTTTACTAATCCTCGGGTAGTGCGCTCCGCCATGGGCAGCTTTTTTCACCTCAACATTGTCACCGGTGTCAACTTTCTGGAGGCTTTGCCCAAGATCAAAGAACACTGCTTACTTGTGGGTAGTCACGTCCGAAGGGGTATCCCCCCCCATCCATGTTACCACGGGGCAGCCCTTCTTCTCGGTTCTGAAACTCACGGCCTGCCGGAAGAGATAGTGGAGATGACCGATGAACTGTGGTGCATCCCCGGGGCGGGGAATGCAGAGTCTTTAAGCCTGCCGCAGGCAGGAGCTATCATGATATACGAGTGCCGCAGGAGAGGAGTCTGAAGTCAGAATAAGAGCACTATTTGTCTGAAGCAACTTGCCGAACATTTCATTTTTGGAAAAGTCTGTAAAAACAATTTGAAACAAAAGTAACTGACAGGCACGAAAACCAGCCCATGTAAATTAAGATAGTGGATTTAGGTTGACATACCCTGCTTTCTATGGGATTATGATACAGATAGAAGGTTGTTTTCCAGGCATAGCTTGAAACAATCGAACATGGTGGCCCTAACCGTTAACTTTAACGCTAAGAAAGGAGACAGATTATGCCAGACAGCAGCACTTACAAAATTATTGAGATCGTAGGAGCAAGCAAAACTTCTTGGGAAGATGCGGTACAAAATGCCGTTACAACTGCAGGAAAAAGTCTTACCGACCTTAGGATTGCTGAAGTTGTCAAACTTGACGCAACCCTCGAGGGAGGGAAAATTACTAATTACCGGGCAAGAATTAACCTTTCTTTCAAGTACCAGGTATAATGTATTTTTTTTCAAAGGGCCGCCAATAGAACGGGGGGTGCATCTAAAGCACCCCCTTTGCTTTTCAGCCGGGATACAGACATGTTCCCCGCGATCCGGGCGGGGCTAAAGTCCTGCTTCTTTTAAAATCTCCGGCACTATCTCCTCTTTTCCGATAGCCATGACATGGACTCCGTCGCAGATCTTTTTCTCCCTGATCTCACGTATCATACGCCCGGCTATTTCAATCCCTTTGGCTAGAGCGCTTCCCTTGGGGGCGGTGGCCATTTCATCAATGAGAGACTGGGGAACCCTTACACCAGGCACATTTTTGTTCATGTAACGGGCCATGGGTGCTGATGTGAGAAGAATAATGCCCGCCAGGATCTTTACCGGGAATTGACGGGCGTAAGACATAAAATCCCTGAATTTATCCAGGTCGTAGACGGCCTGAGTCTGGATGAACTCTGCCCCAGCCTCTATCTTCTTTTCAAATTTGATTAACTGAGGTTCCAGGGGATTGGCCTCCGGGGTCACGATAGCCCCGGCACAGAACGACACCGCTCCGTCCAGGTCGTTTCCCCCTAAGTCTTTACCTTGTTCGAGTATACGTATAGTTGCCAGAAGCTGTGAGGAATCTAAATCAAAAACTCCTTTCGCTTCTTTGTGGTCTCCTACCACTACCGAATCTCCGGTCAGGCAGAGGACATTTTGTATTCCCCGGCTATAGGCAAAGAGAAGGTCAGCCTGGAGAGCCAATCTGTTCCGATCCCGGCAGGTCATCTGGAGGATGGGCTCTCCACCCTGTTCCTTTACTAAAAGTGCACCTCCCAAAGAGGGGTAGCGCATGACTGAACTCTGGTGATCGGTAAGATTTATCGCATCTACACAGTCTTTCAAGAGGGCGATATGATGGATCGTCTTTTCCAGATTTGTCCCCTTGGGCGGACCAACTTCACTGGTAACGACAAACTTTCCGGAGGCTAAAGTCTCTTTGAAGCTTATGGCCATGGCTTAGATGCTCCTTTCTTCCCGGGGGACTGAAAAGGCTCCCGGGTGGGGAACCACCTGATGATTTCTAGGTCCCTGATACCTCCGCATGAGATCAATGTTTCCCAGGCCCTTCAGGCGCTGATAAATTAATGTCCATGCGCAGTCCTTTTGCGGATCAATTTCACATTTTCCATCCTTGGTACCCCCGCAGGGACCATTGACAAGACCCTTATGACAGGTGGTGACCGGGCATATCCCCCCTGTCTCGCCGATGATACAGGTTCCACACTGGGTGCAGACCTCATGGAATTCACCCAGACCCCGTTCCTTCCCGATAAAAAGGGTATCCAGCGCGGGTATCACAGTTGTTTCCATCCTTGTCGCTACGGTCTGAACTCCAAAAGCACATGTCATGATCAGAAGTGCTTGGGCTTCGGAGATAACCGATTGGTTTGCGGCCAGTATTTCCTGGGTAATTTCATCACAGGCCACTGGAAGGATTAGATATCCGGTCACTAATCGGTTTGCGGCTTCCAGTTGTTCTTTCATCTGCAAAACCTCCGGTAACCCGCCGGTACGGCAGAGAGTTACGCATGTCCCGCATCCGATAATGAAAACCCGGGTATAGTCTCCCAGTAAACGTTCTATTTCCTCCATACTCTTTTGCCTTGTAATGGACCGAATCATGGAGCACTCCTTTAATTTTTTATAGTTCTCAGACTGCTTGAATTATTATAATCTTGTCTATCTTTCCAGATCACACCGGAGACAGCGTGCGGCTTCTTCCTTCGCCTGTTTCTCGGAAAAACCTTTTTCAATTTCCCGAAAATCTCGAATCCTTTCTTCCGGACGATGAGCAGGGACCTTCTGACGGGGTTTCATCTCTACCATCTCTTCTCCGGCAGCGAGGTGTACATCGTCAACCACATGGACCTTTTCATCCCTGATTTCAATACGGGATGTATCTTTTCTGAGGTATTTGTCGATGGCCAGGGCGGCACGCCGTCCTGCAGCGATAGCATGGATCAGATAAGTCGGCCCCGTAACAAAGTCTCCGCCGGCAAATATCCCGGGAACGTTTGTGGACAAGCTGTTTGGATCCACCTGGAGAGTTCCCCAGCGCGCCCGTTCCAGCTTACTGTCCGGTGGTAGAAAACTTAAATCGGGGGCCTGTCCCACCGAGGGGATCAGAGTATGCAGTTCCACAAAGAATTCCGATCCTTCGACAGGGATAGGCCTGCGGCGGCCGGAGGCTTCCGTCTCTCCCAGAGACATCCGGATACAATGTATACCTTTAAGCTTCCAGCCTTCGCTTACAATGCGTGTCGGACTGACGAGAAAGTGAAACTGAATTCCTTCTTCAATAGCCTCCTGGTATTCACTTTCTGTAACCGGCATATCTTCCGGTGTACGACGATAGAAGACATGCACTTCTTTGGCACCCAGACGAAGCGCTGTACGGGCAGAATCCATTGCTACATTACCACCGCCGATGATTCCCACCTTTTCCCCTACAGAAACAGGCCTTCCTACCTTGACATCGACAAGAAATCTCAAGCCATAAAGTAATCCCTCCAGGCCCTCTACCTCTCCTGGTATCCCTAACTGACTGCTTCGCTGTGCTCCGGCAGCGATAAAGACCGCGGCATAGCCCTCTTTCTTGAGGTCATCTACCGTATAGTTTGTATTGATGGGTGTATTGTAGCGGATTTCCACTCCCCTGGCCCGGATGTGGGCGATCTCTTCTTCAATTACCTCTTTGGGGAGCCTGAAGTCCGGGATAGCTACGCCTAACATTCCTCCTGCTACCGGCAGGGCCTCGAAAACAGTGGTTTGGTATCCTGTCTTAGCAAGAAAATAGGCACAGGAAAGCCCTGCCGGCCCGGCCCCAACAATGGCCACTCTCTCTTGTCTGGTTACGGGAAAGGGAGAAGGCGGTTCACCGACGTTTTCAAAGTACCAATCGGCAGCAAAGCGTTTTAAGGACTTGATGGCTACCGGTGCATCCAGTTCTCCCCTCCGGCATTTGAACTCACAGGGATGGCTGCATATCCGCCCACAGATGGCAGGAAAGGGGTTTCTCTCTCGTATCAGTTCCGTGGCTTCAACGTATTTCCCCTGGGCAATCAGGGTCACATAGGAAGGGACATCAATACCGGCAGGACAGGTATGTTGACAAGCTGAGATAACCATGGCATCGCATACTGCTGCCGGACACTTATGCTCTTTGATGTGGGCTTCATACTCTTCCCTGAAATAGGTCAGGGTAGAGAGCACAGGATTGGGACATGTTTGTCCCAGGCCACATAGAGCACTCTTTTTCACGGCTTCGCCGATCTTCTGGAGACGTTCGATATCTCCTTCTCTTCCCTCTCCCCTGGTAATGCGGGTGAGGATCTTGAGCATCTGAAGGGTTCCAAGTCGGCAGGGGGCGCATTTGCCGCATGACTCATCCTGGGTGAAGGTGAGGAAAAAACGGGCGAGATCCACCATGCAGGTGTTCTCATCCAGGACGATAAGCCCCCCGGATCCCATCATTGAGCCTATTTCCCGCAGAGAGTCGTAATCTATGGGCAGGTCTAAAAAACGAGCGGGGACACACCCGCCTGAAGGCCCTCCCATCTGGGCGGCCTTGAAGTTACGGCCCTTCGGAATACCTCCGCCGATATCAAAGATAACCTCCCTTAGTGTGGTACCCATGGGCACTTCCACCAAACCGGTGTTATTGATCCGTCCGGTGAGAGAGAATATCTTTGTCCCCTTGCTTTTCTCTGTCCCGATATTTGAGTACCATTCCCACCCATTAAGGATTACGGACCTGACATTGGCAAAGGTCTCCACATTATTAATACAGGTAGGCTTTCCTTTCAGACCGGACTGAGCAGGAAAAGGGGGACGGATACGGGGCATGCCTCTTTTACCTTCCACAGAGGCGATGAGAGCTGTCTCCTCCCCGCAGACAAAAGCACCGGCGCCCTCTTTTATCTTGATGTAAAAGGAGAAATCTGTACCCAGTATCTTTGATCCAAGAAGACCAAGACCTTCGGCCTGGTTAATGGCGATCTTCAGGCGTTTTGTGGCGAGAGGGTACTCTGCCCGGACATAGATATACCCCTCCGTGCTTCCCATGGCATATGCGGCGATGAGCATTCCTTCCAGAACGAGGTGAGGATTCCCTTCCAGTACACTGCGGTCCATGAAGGCCCCCGGGTCTCCTTCGTCGGCGTTGCAAATCAGATATTTCTCTTCTCCCGGAGATTGCCGGGTAAAACGCCATTTGGTTCCCGTGGGAAAGCCTGCACCTCCCCGGCCGCGCAGCCCCGCTTTTTCAACGCAATCAATGACCTCTTCAGGGGTCATTGAGGAAAGAGCCCGGCTTATGGCTCCATATCCGTCACGGGCGATATAGTCTTCAATCTTTGTAGGATCAATCCGTCCATTATCACTTAAGACATTTCTTTTCTGTTTTTCGTAGAATGGGACCTCATGCTCATAGATTATTTTCTTTTCCGTTACCGGGTGGGTATAGAGCAATCTTCCGATGACATTCTTTTTTATGAGGGTTTCCTTGACGATTTCCGGTACATCTTCCTTGGTCAACTGCTGGTATAGTATCTCTTCAGGGAGAATTACCGCCAGGGGACCGCGTTCGCAAAATCCATGACAACCTGTTCTTTTGATGTCGATCTTGTCTTTAAGGCCCTGTCTTTCAATCTCTTTCGTAAACGCGTCAATTACTTCCTCAACTCCACGGACAATGCACCCTGTATCTCCGCAGATCATCACGCAGGGCTTGGCAGGGTCTATCTGTTGTATCAATTCCTGTCGGAAGTTGAGCAAGTCTTTCGAACTTTTTAATCTTTCCATGCAGGCCCCTCTATCTATAAGAATTCAAAATCGTCTCTATCTTCTTAGGATTCATTTTCCCATAGTAATTGCGGTTAACTACCATTACCGGTGCCTGAGCGCAGGCGCCAAGACAGGCCACTGTTTCGAGGGTAAAATTATAATCAGGACTGGTTTCGCCATCCTTGAGGTTGAGTTCCCGCTGCACTACCCGTAAAACCCCTGTCCCCCCGCGGACATGACAGGCAGTGCCCCGGCAGACCGTAACGATGTTTTTCCCTCTTGGATACGTATAAAACTGGGAGTAAAAGGTGATGACACCCTGCACTTGAGAGGGAAAAAGCTTTAAGCTCTCGGCAATGTGAGGCATGGTCTCCGGAGGAATATAACCAAAGACCTCCTGCACTTCCTGTAGAACCGGGATGAGGGCCTCCGGATTAGAACGGTAAGGGTTCAGAATCTCATTAAGCTTGGGGAGCATCGTCTCTAGCTGGTTCATTGGCAATCCTTTCAATTCTGACGGCGCAACCTTTATGGAGTTGTGATTTTGTCCGGCTATCCCAAAGATGATCGAAGAGGAGGTTTTCCCTTCTGTCGGGATACCCGTGAGGAGCAAAGATCACCCCCCGGGGCAGATCAGCATCAAAGTTAATCATGGTCTGTATCTCCCCGTGTTTCGAAAGCACCCTTATTTTGTCACCTTCCTTAAGACCTAAGGCTTTTCCTTCCTCCGGAGAGATGTTCACGTGAGCCTCGGTATCCAGTTTCTTGAGGCGTGAAGATCGGCAGGTACGGGTCCCCCAGCCGAGGTGGTGCCTGACGGCACCTGCCATAAGGTAAAGGGGGAAATCTTCTTCCATCAGATTTTGCGGTATTTCTAACCGGTGAGGGAGGAATCTTGGCTTAACATGCCCGAAAGTGAGACTGCCTTCCCCCCTTAAAGAAAGATCTGAGGAGATGGTACTATAGAGGGGGGCTACTCTTCCGATCTCCTCCCAGAGTTCCATCATCTCCTCAGGGGCAATCCTCTGTCCCATTTTTTCCCCCAGGTGCCGGAATATTGCACCATCGGGGAGGCTCGAACCCAAAGGCTGAAATGTCTCATTGATCCTCTGGATCTTCCCCTCGAGGTTGATAACCGTTCCCTCCTTCTCAGCAAAAGAAGCTGCGGGGAGGATTACATGGGCCAACTTGGATGTCTCGGTAAGATACAGGTCCTGTACCACCAGGAAGGGGATCCTCGACAGTGCTCTTTCAAGCCAGATACGGTCGGGGAAAGAAATCAGGGGATTTTCTCCCACCATATAGAGAGCCCTGAGTTTTCCCTCATCGGCGGCGTTGATCATCTCAAGCGCCGTCAGGCCTTTTCTTGCAGGTGCTTGATCGGAGGCTGTTTCCAGGGATTTAAAACCGGGCAGGAATTCGGTAGCCAATCCCATACCCCAGGCACCAAGGGCATTGTTTTCCTTGAGAAGAGGGAGAATACCGACACCCCATTCTTCTGATTCTCCCTTCAGGATCATTAAATTGGACAAAGCTTTTACCAGGGCTACCCCCTCTGACTGCTGTGTAACCCCGTCTCCGAAGATGCAGAGAACTTTTGAAGCCTTACCAAGTAGCATGGCCGCATCGTATAGTTCTCCATATGTTATACCGGCCTGCTCGGCTAAAACCTTCAGATCTCCGTTTATAAAACCATCCTTCCACTGATCGAAGCCATCGGTATGGGTATGGACAAAATCCTGATTCCAGAGATTTTCCTGAAGCATGATCTGAGTGATACCGTGGAGAAGACTCATGTCGCCTCCCAAGCGCGGCCTAAGGTGCAGGGCGGCAAAACGGGCGAGAGGTGTTTTCCTGGGGTCGATGAGAATCAAGTGACTTCCTGAATCACGGATGGCCCGTTTAAGGTAGTAGCTTAAGACAGGAGCGGTTTCTGCCGGATTAGCTCCTACTACAAGGAATAAATCCGCCCGCGCGAGTTCGCTGAAAGGTTTGAGCGTTCCCGGCCGGCCCAGGGCATCGAGAAGTACATTGAATGCCGGTGCAGCATAGAGACGACTTCCGTTATCTACATTGTGAGACCCGAAAACAGATCGGGCAAGTTTCTGGAAGAGGTAGCTATCCTCATTGGTCAGGCGGGAGGAACCCAAAAATCCGATCGCGTTTCCTCCTTCCTCATCCTTTATTGCTTTCAGGGATTGGGCTACCAGTGCCAAAGTATCTTCCCATGACGCTTCTCTCCAGTTTCCTTCCTCACGTATCAGGGGGGTAAGTAATCTTTCAGGACTATGAATGAAATCCAATCCGAAATGTCCCTTAACACAGAGAGTCACGCCATTACTGGAACCTTCTCCCTGTGGTTTTACCCGGATCAGGTGTCCGTCCACAGATTCCAGTTCTACAGAACAACCACAGGCACAGAGAGGACACACGGTTTGTTTCACCTTTGTTCCCGTCCCCGGCCAGGGTAGCCCTACCTCTGTAAGGGCTCCTGTGGGACAAAGCGAGAGACATGTACCGCAAAAGGTGCATCCGGATTCTTCGAGGGGCTTATTGAGGAATGTACTGGGCCGGGCCTCGAAACCACGGTTCAGGTAATCGAGGACGCCTTCCACTACCAGTTCCTGGTCTCCACGAATACATTTGGCACAGAGAACGCATTTGCTCATGTCCCGCTTGAAGAAAGGATTTCTGTCCTCTGAGGGGAAATACTGGGGCATTGGATCCATATCTGTCAGGCCTACTCCCAGATCCCCGGCAATCTGACGCAGCTGACAACGGTTTCCCTTATCACAGACCAGACAAGATTCAGGGTGAGACGCGAGAAGAAGATCTATCACTATGCGGCGGCATTCCAAAACCAAGGGGGAGTCGGTTTTGATGACCATACCGGGCTGGATCGCGGTTACACACGCGGGGAGAAGAACCTTTCGGTTTTCCTCTTCAACAAGGCATATACGGCAGGCCCCTATATCTTTCAGATATGGGTTGTGACAGAGGGTAGGGATAGGAATGCCCATTTCTCGTGCAAGAGCAAGGATAGTCATCCCTGTTTTTCCACTCACCGTGGTTCCATTTATCGTCAGGGTGATGGTATCCAAAAGGCCCTCCTTGTTATCCCGAAGTTAGCAAATATGCTTTGTTAAATTAGTTAGTGCAAATTTCAGTTTCTTCCCAAATTTCAGTTTTTTCTAATTGACCATATCTTTGATAAAAAAACAAGAAAAAATTTTCTGATTTATCGTAACTTTTTCCCTCCACATTTCTGTTCCTTTGGATAAAAAAAGATGCCCATCCCTATCACGACCATTATAATACATAGTATCTGCCCCAGGCTCAACCATCCCCAGACAAAACCTAACTGTGCGTCCGGTTCCCGGAAGAATTCAATAAAGAAACGAAATAATCCATAACCTGCCAAATAAAGGGCAGACATAAAGCCGTTGAAGAGGTTTTTCTTTCTCATACTCCATAGTATAATGAAGAGTACGATTCCCTCAAAAAAAGCCTCATAAAGCTGAGATGGATGGCGAAGCTGGTGTGTCGGATCCAGAGGGAAGTACATACCCCAGGGCATATCTGTGGCCCTGCCGAAAAGCTCACCGTTGATAAAATTACCGATCCTGCCAAAGGTGTATCCCAGAGGGATTGCGGAGCATAAAAGATCGGCGAAATACCACAGATTTATCCGATATTTGCGGCAAAAAATAATGGATGCGGTCAAGACACCGATAGCGCCACCGTGATAAGACATTCCGGTAAGACCTACAAAACGAAACCCACCGGTGAATTCGAAGGGGAGAACAATCTCCAGAGGATGTCCCAGGTAGTAGTCGAAATTGTAAAACAAAACATACCCGACTCTTGCGCCTATCAGTAGTCCAATTATGGCCCATACAAAATAGTCCTGTATTATTTCCGGTTTATAATCGTAGCCTTCGTGTTTTATCCGGTATGAGACCAGCAGATATGTAAGTGAGAAGGCAACTATATACATCAGACTGTAATAGCGGATCTGAAGAGAGCCGATCTCAAAAATATTCGGGTTTATATGGCCAGGTATTTGTTGCCAGAGATTGATCCAGTTTTCCACGTTATCCTTCTTAGTTTTTCTTTAGAAAAGGGGATTAGCTGATGAGTAAATGACGGTTAATATGATTTTCCTTCCAGTGATTCGACGTAGAGCTGAGCAGAAAAAGCGGCTGTTGCGCCATCACCGCAGGCTGTAATTACCTGCCGCAGGAGTTTGTTTATGCAGTCGCCACAGGCAAATATGCCCTCTGTCGAGGTTTTCATATGAGAGTCCACTACAATATAGCCATTTTCATCAAAATCAACTATCCCACGAACTAAATCGGTATTGGGGATCAGACCGATGAAGATAAAAACTCCATCAGCAGGGATGTCCAATGTCTCGCCTGACTGCACATTTCTGATCTTCACCCCTTCAACGAACTCTTTTCCTGATATTTCCTCGGTAACGGAATTCCAGAGGAACTCAATTTTGCTGTTACCAAGAGCGCGCTTCTGGAGAATGCTCGTGGCACGCAGGCGATCACGACGGTGAACGATAGTAACCTTCCCGACAAACTTGGCGAGAAAAATGGCTTCCTGAAGGGCCGTGTCCCCCCCGCCGATGACCAACACTTCTTTGTTCCTATAGAGGGGGCCGTCACAGGTCGCGCAGTACGAAACACCTTTTCCAAGGAAGGAATCTTCTCCGGGAATTCCCAGCTTCCGCCAATTTGCTCCCGTTGCCATAATTACGGAGAGTGTATCATAGGCGCTGTCCCCTACCGTAACTTGCCATCCTTCCTTATTACCTAATCTTTTTTTTGCAATAGATGCGACATCTCCTGAAGTAATCTCCAGACCAAACTGACTGGTCTGTTTTTTAAACCTTTCTATTAGTTCGAAACCGCTGATTTCCTCAGGAATACCAGGATAATTCTCGATCATATCGGTGGTGGTAATCTGGCTTACTGAAGTAGCACCTTCGGCGAGGAGTACTTTTAGAGAAGCCCTTGCCGCATAGAGGCCTGCCGTAAGCCCTGCCGGTCCCCCGCCCACGATCAGGATGTCATAGAAACGATCCGGTACTTCTCTTTCTGCCATAGGTCTTTCCTTCCGCTAACGTGATTTAGAAAATATTATTAAAGCCGGTTTTTGTAAAGCCCAAAATCAAACAATTTGCTTCCATTGAAACGCCGGCTACATTTGCATTTGTATGTCCAAGTACAGAGGGCTTTGAAAATTACGTCCATCTGCACTCAAAAATGTTTGCGGCCATGCATGCCATGCTTCGCGTAAAGGTACTTCTCTTTTATTCCTTTTTCTGTTTAAGAATTATTAAAATCAGAATAGTGGCTCCTATGGAGATCGCTGAATCAGCGACATTAAAGGCGGGCCAGTGATAAGTGCCTATGTAAACATCAAGAAAATCAACAACATCTCCGAAACGAACCCTGTCAATAAGGTTCCCCACAGCACCGGACAGGATCAGTGAAAGGGCAAATGTGAGAGGCAACTCCCTGCTTTTCCGTATGTAATAGAGAATCAGCAAAAGAGCTATCGTTCCTGCCGAAAGGAAGAAGATATGACGAAAGGCAGGAGAGGCGCATCTCAGAAAACCAAAGGCCGCACCTGGATTCCTGATATATGTGATATTGAAGAAGCCCTCGATGACAACGAAAGATTCATGGAGAGGCATAGTTGAACTGATATATGCCTTCGTTATCTGATCGAGAAGAATAATCGGTACTGTGGTTACGAAAAAGAAAAGATATTTCTTTTGCAAGCGGTATTTCCTTTAGATTACTGATTTTCAATAGCGAAATACAGCCGCCAGCGATACACCGTCGGGCATTCTCTCCGGGGGAAGGGCAAAGACGGCAGCACCGTTTAGGAAGGTCTGAATGGCAGCAAAGTCAAGGAGATCTTCGTTTCTTGGTTCCATATTTTCTTGCAGATGCGCTTTACCGGTTTCGGGGTCAACTATTCCCCATTGCTCGTGGCCTATGGCAACGAACAGCAAGCCTATCCTTCCATGAAAGGCAGCGTGAATTATTTCTTCAATGTCGTTGGAGGTTAGTCCCGTTCCTGAAGATTGCCTGTACTGAGCAAGCGCATCGTTCTCGGCCTTTTGAAACCATGGTTCCACGATCTCCCATGCCTGTGCATGCAACTGTTCCGCACTTATTCCTCTCGGATTTCCTCCAATGCCTTCCTCCATAAGATGGGGATAGGTATTTGTCTCTTTGTAAATCGGAAAAAGATAATCTACACCTGCCAGTACGAGAGGTACCTGTTGTTCTTTCATAAAATCTTGCAGTCCTCTATCGATCTGACGAAAGTATTTTAGAATATTATCCTTACCATCCTCCACACTTGTACCATGCCCGGATACCATTACTGAGCGTTCGCCGCTACCTGATTTTGTAGAATGGAAACGGACCTCTTTTTGCGGCACGTCGTACTGAAGGGCCTCGGCAAGACTTTTAGAGATAGTTCCAAGATTAATCTCTCTGACGCTATGTCTGGTACCTTCGAGAAGCTTGACGTCGTTCTGGCTGAGGGTCAGAACATAGAAACGCGCGTCTCCCCTTAAGCTTGGCAGAAGAGATTTAATGTGAAAGTGGTCTGTAATAACGATCAATTCCTCAAAATCCAGAGGAAGGCAGTAAAAACGAAAAAAGTCGGGTGATAGAAAGAGGCAAAGACCATCGCTCTGATTACGCCAGAAAAGGACATTACCTAAGAGTCCCTGGGCAGGTTCCAGCAAGGCTTTTACCTCTGAGGCCCTAAGGCCGCCGGCCATTAATCTTTCCTCAGCCTCACGTAGCAGGTTCCTGAGTCTGATCTGATTTTGCTGTATTTCCACACCTGCCCGGTGGGTAGGCATAAAAATTGAGATACACCACTCCTTACGGGCCTTAATAAGTGTCTTGAGTTCTTCTCCGGATAATTTATCCATATATTCAATCTCCCTTAATTGCGGTAAAAGTAGATAATTTATAAATACAAAATATTCCCCTACAAAGCAAATACTTTCTTTAAGACATAGATTTTAAGGGAAATTATGGAAAGTTAGGGGACATGTTGTGATATTTTCTTTTCTGTTGTAAAAGATTGTGGTAGAGAGCGAACATTTACGGCTGCCCTGAATGACATAAGGGATGCGGAAGAGAGCTTTGGAAAGTTTATAAAAAGCGTGCTCAAAAATTTGTTTCAACCATAAAGGTTTTAGATTGATAATAGATAATACCATCTCATTAAAAACAGAAGAGGTCATGGCAGACCACTGGCATGACTGGAAATGGCAATGTAAAAACCGGATTTACACCAGTGCTCAATTGGCCCGTGTGCTTAACATGCCCCTTTCCGCTTTGAGAGAAATCAGTGCTGTCATCGGATGTTACCATCTTTCTATAACCCCTTACTATCTTTCTCTAATGGACGTGGCAGATAAGAACGACCCCCTCCGGTTACAGTGTTTTCCGGATCTCAGAGAAGTAAATTTTTCTCTCGGCGGTGTGGCGGATCCCCTCGGAGAAGATGAGGCTATGCCTGTTCCGAATCTGGTGCATCGTTACCATAATCGTTGTCTGGCGATGGTAACTAATAATTGTTTTACTTATTGCCGCCATTGCAACCGCAAACGGATGTGGGGGAGAAAAATAACGATAAACACCATGGAGAGCCTTCAGAAAATGATTGACTATATTTCTTCCTCTTCCTATATTCGTGAGGTTATAGTTTCTGGAGGCGACCCCCTTACTCTGATGGATGAAACCCTCGACTGGTTTCTGGGGCGGTTGCGATCTGTGCCCCATGTGGAGGTGCTTCGTATTGGAAGTCGTGCGCCGGTGGTACTGCCGATGAGGATTACTCCAGAACTATGTGCCATGCTGCGCAGGTACCGTCCACTTTGGTTTAATACCCAGTTCAATCACCTGAAAGAGATTACTCCGGAGGCGGCCAGGGCATGTGAAATGCTGCTCGAGGCAGGGATTCCCGTTTCTAATCAAACTGTTCTGCTCCGGGGAGTTAACGACTCTTATGAAACAATGCGTGACCTGCTTCATGGTCTCCAGCGGATCTCGGTGAGACCGTATTACCTTTTTCAGTGTGATCCTGTGAAGGGGACAGAACACTTTCATGTTGATATCCGGACGGGAATGGAGATAATGGGGGAAATATGGGAAAATATGTCGGGACTCTGCGTGCCTCGATATGTACTTGATCTCCCTGAAGGTAAAAGAGAAATTCTTTGGGCAGGACGGCATAAAGGAACTAAAGGAGGAGACAGTTGCGATGTACAATGCCAGTGATTTGAGAAAAGGTCTTAAGATCAAAATTGACGATGATCCGTATGTCATTACTGAGTTTAACTTTGTGAAGCCCGGCAAAGGACAGGCCCTGTATCGCTGCAAACTGCGGAACATGGTCGCGGGTAATCAGTTTGAAAGGACATTCCGTTCGTCGGATTCATTTGAGTCTGCCGATCTCAGGGAAAAGAAAATGCTCTACCTCTATGCTGAAGATGAGAAATACTATTTCATGGACTCTGAGAATTATGAGCAGGTTTTTCTTTCAGCTGAACAGGCCGGGGAAGCAAAAAATTACCTGATCGATAACACGGAAGTAGAGATTCTCTTTTTTGAGGATAGACCTCTTGGCATCAATCTCCCAAATTCTGTTGATCTTATTGTCACGAAGGCTGAACCATGGGCAAAAGGGGATTCTGTAACAGGGAATACCAAGCCTGTGGTCCTGCAGACTGGTTTCCAGATCCAGGTTCCCACTTTCATTGAGCAGGGAGAAAAAATCAGGGTTGATACCCGCAGCGGGGAATATATTACCAGAGTCAAAGGTTAGCCGTTCACGGTTTACTGTTATCCGTTGGCTGTTATTCGTCGTTTAGCGGTGTCTGTGCTAAGCGTGTTCAATCAGACAGTTTTAGAAATTGTATTCATTGGCGCCCGAAGAATCTTTAATCACGCCTTTTAAATCTAATTTCCAGTATGTTGCAAATGTCTCTATTCTTAGCCGGTGAACGAAAGCCTCTTCCCGACAGCTTCAGGAAATGGCAGACGGCGAACTATTACAAGGATTAAACCAGTGATGGACAATAGCTGGATATTGGCAAGGCGTCGGGATGCTTTATGGAGGCGTGCCGGAATGATTCAGGCGATCCGCAGGTTTTTCTCTGACCGATATTATCTGGAAGTTGAAACTCCTTGCAGAATTACGGCACCAGCGCCGGAATCTCATATTGATGCTGTAGTTTCCGGTAACTTGTTTTTGCATACATCACCTGAGTTATGTATGAAACAGCTACTTGCTGCAGGATATTCAAGAATATTTCAGATATGCAAATGCTTTCGTGAGGGAGAACGAGGCTCCTGCCATTTGCCGGAATTCACCATGCTGGAGTGGTATCATCAAGGTATAGACTACCGGATTTTAATGGAAGAATGTGAGGAACTGGTTATTTCTGTTGCCTATGATCTTGCTTGTGGCGAGGTCATTCAATGGCAGGATAAAGAGATTTCTTTACAAAGACCGTGGGAGATGCTATCGGTCAGAGAGGCTTTTGAGCGTTATTCTTCTCTATCACTGGAGGAGTCCTTAGAAAAGGAAAAGTTTGATGAGACCGTCGCCTGCTGCATCGCACCCCATCTGGGGAATAGGAAACCGACGTTTCTCTATAATTATCCTGTTAATTCCTCTTCTTTGACAAGAACTAATAAAGAAGATCCTTCTGTGGATGAGCGGTTCGAATTGTATATAGGAGGAATGGAGTTAGCCAACGGATCTTCCGAACTTGCAGATGGGGATGAGCAGCGTATGCGGTTCGAAAGGGTTCGGCAATTTAGGCGGTCACAGGGTAAGATGATTTACCCGGTGCCGGAAATTTTTTTGCAGTCCTTAACGACTATGCCGGAGGCCGCCGGTATAGCCCTCGGTGTAGACAGATTGGCTATGATCTTTACGGATTTACTGACAATTGAAGACGTGGTAACGTTTACCCCGGAACATATTTAAAGGAGGGAAAAAAGTGGAAGGGATTTCCGCTAGTAGTGTTGTAGATTCTACAGCACATTTTCATGGCAGTCTGCTTAGCATGATCCTCAACGCCGGAGGCATGGTTCATTTTGTACTATTGTTGCTCCTCTTCTTTTCTGTTGTATCATGGGCTATTATCCTGATGAAATACAGGACCATCAGAAGAGTAAAAAGGGAAAACGGCAGTTTTTTAGATATCTATATGAAGAGCGGTAAACTATCAGAAATATTTCCCAAAGCGAAAAAATTAAGATACTCAACGGTTGCTGGGGTATTCCTGGCAGGATATGGGGAATTGGCTAAGTTAACACGGACAATCAAAAGCTCGGCATCGGCTGCACAAGCCGGTGAATCCGAACCTGTTGCCTTGCCGGTGGATGGTATTGATAACGTTGAGCGAGCAGTGAACAGGGCCTGTGGAGCCGAATTGACCAAACTCGAAAGCGCTCTTGGCTTCCTGGCAACAACGGGAAGTGTAAGCCCTTTTATTGGTCTCTTCGGAACAGTCTGGGGAATCATGAATACCTTCAAGGGGATAGGGACAAAGGGCTCGGCTACATTAGCTGTCGTGGCACCCGGTATCTCGGAGGCCCTTATAGCTACAGCTGCCGGCCTGGCTGCGGCTATACCTGCAGTTATCTTTTATAACTATTATCTAAACCGTATAAAGACGATAACCGTGGAGATGGACAACTTTGTTTCCGAATTGTTAAACATTATCAAACGGCACTATCTCGGGTAATTTCTTATGAGATACGAAAGAAAGAACAGTCGTTTTGAAAATAGGCCATTAGCCGATATCAATGTGACCCCTCTTGTTGACGTGGTTCTTGTCCTGCTGATTATTTTTATGGTTACAGCTCCTATGCTCCAGATGGGAATAGATGTAAATCTTCCCAAAGTAAAGTCAAAGAGTGTTGATGTGAGTGAGGAGAAAATTATCCTTACCATTAATAATAAGAGAGATATCTTTATCAATAAAAGTAAGATTCCTTTAATTGATCTTAATGCCAAACTGGAAAGTATCTTTGGCAACAGGATAGAAAAAGAAGTATTCTTACGGGCCGACAAAGATGTTCCCTACGGATTCGTCGTTGAGGTAATATCCCGGGTAAAAAATGCAGGTGTTGATAAATTAGGGATGATTGCTGAACCACCAGAGGAAGTAAAATGATATCTCAAAGGATAGAAAAGGAAAGGCATGAAAACAGGATAAGCCTGAATAACATGATTTTTTTCTCTCTTTTGCTTCATACTCTGGTGCTTTCTGCTATTCTCTTTTCATCAAAAATGCCTTCCCCGAGGTGGACGTTTGGTCCTGTTTATGATGTTGAACTGGTAAGTATTTCTAATGATCAGTTGAAAGAGGGACATGTCTCGTCTACCTCAACAGAACTCATGGAAGCAAATATTAATAAGCGATCCATTATTCCCAAAAAGATTGTTGATAATGCAATTATCCCGTTGATGAGAAGTAGTGAAATCCAGAAAAAACAGAAAGGTGTAGAAAAGACCATAGAGAATATCAGGCAGAAAGTATTGTCCCTGTCGAAGACGCAGGGCAGGACAGCATCACCGCTAACAGATGAAGGTACAGTAGCTTCATCGGGAGGACGTGGTAATGCCGAGTTGGACGCGGAGATAAAAGCTTATTATACCTTAATCTGGAAAAGGATCAAAAGTCAATGGGTGCTCCCTCCGGATGTCCTGTCGGGGAAGGATGTAGAAACAGTTATTCATTTACGAATCTTAAAGAATAGATCGGCAACCGATATTAATTTCGAGAAACGTTCAGGTAACCACTACTTTGATGAGTCTGCGATGAAGGCCATTGAAAAGGCGGTTCCTTTTCCTCCCTTGCCTGAAGGAATCAAAGATAACAGCATTGAGGTCGGTGTCAGGTTTCACTCAGCACAGATGTGGTAACAGGCTGTTATTTATGAGATTGAGGCCTTTGCAAAGTATTAAAAATTAGATTCAGAAGGCGTAAATTAACGATTTTACAGGTATCATGCTGCCGTCGCAGCGCAGCACCGGCGAAAGCGATGTCTTAGCGCGTAAGAGTGAGTTGTGCCTTGCAGTGAAACGAGACGTGCATGGGCCCGCGAAAAAGATTCTTTAATGCCGATGAATACAATTTTCAGGTCCTCAGTTTGAGAGTTATGAATCAGGAGCTATTGTAGGCAAATGCGGGTTTGTAAATGTTTTGTATGTGTTGTTGTTATCTCACTTGTCCTGTGCGGATATCATGGTGCTTATGGCAAAGTGTATATAGATATTGATTCTCCCACCTTCAACAAGTTTCCCATTGCTATTACTGATTTTGAGAAATTGAAAGGAAGCGAAGAAAAGGAAAACCTTTCTAGCTGGCTTTCAGATGCGCTGACAAAAAGTCTGGAGCGGACAGGTCTGTTCGATGTCGTAGACAAGAAGGCTTTTCTTGATAATCAGGGGGGATCAGCAGTTGAAAATATTCGTTTTGCCGACTGGAAGGTCATTGGCACAGAATATCTGGTAAAGGGAAATTTTCTTTTCGATGGGAAAGATCTTATTACAGAATTTCGTCTTTTCGATGTAATCAAAAGGGAATTTATACTGGGGAAGAAGTACTACGGGAGAATCGAAGACAGGCGGGAAATGGTGCTCAAGTTTGCCGGTGAAATCCTCCTCGCGCTTACAGGAAACGAAGGAGTATTTAACACAAAGATCGCATTTGTCTTGAAGGGAAATAAAACCTCGGATATCTATACTATTGCCTTTGATGGGTATGATTTTGCCAGGATTACCAATTACAACTCCATTACCCTCTCACCCCGCTGGTCACCGGATGGCAATGATATTTCCTTTACATCTTACAAAGACAGTAATCCGGATCTATACCTTATGTCTCTTCGAGATAGAAAGGCAAAAAAGATAGCCGGCTTCAGAGGACTCAATCTATCCGGTGCCTGGTCACCGGATGGCAAAAGGATGCTCCTTACCTTAAGTAAAGACGGTAATGAAGAGATATACGTTATGGATATTAAGAGCGGTCAGCTCAGTCGTCTGACCAATAATTTTGCTATAGACGTTTCTCCCACATGGTCGCCCGATGGACAGAAAATCACTTTTGTTTCAGATCGTTCCGGTTCTCCCCAGGTTTATTTAATGGATGCCGACGGTAGCAATGTAAGGAGGCTCACTTACCAGGGGGGATATAATACATCTCCCTCATGGTCCCCCAGAGGGGATAGAATTGCCTACGAAAGTATGACGGACGGCTTCTTCCAGATATTTTCCATTGAAGAGGGAGGTAGTAACTCAATTCAGCTTACCTCCGGCACAGGAAACAAGGAGTCTCCTTCCTGGTCACCGGATGGCAGATACATAGTCTTCAGTTCAAAATTAGGTGGCAGGAGCAAAATCTACATCATGAATATCAACGGGTCGAATCTGAGGCTATTATATGAGAGTGTTGACAATGTTATCGGTCTTGCCTGGTCGCCCAAATTTTAATGATGTTACCATTTCCAGTTGACATTGATATCTGTTCTGTTTATATTGTAGGAAAAGGTAAATAATGCCTAACGGGTGTATGGTGGACTACATTAGACAATACTTTTACAAAAATTGAGAAGCTTGAAAGGAGGAAGGGACATGAGGGAAAGAAATTTGGCGGTATTAATTCTGGTGATGTGTCTTACAGTTGTGTTTGTAACCGGTTGCTGTTCGAGAAAGGCCGTGAAGTCTGCCGTAATAACTGGAGAACAAATGGCGGCAGAGGATCAACAGGCTTCTTCAGGGGAACAAATGACAGGAGAACAAGCCCTAAAAGAACAAGCCCTAAAAGAACAGACCCTAAAAGAACAGGCCCTAAAAGAACAGGCAGCGAAAGAGCAGGCAGCGAAAGAGCAGGCAGCGAAAGAACAGGCAGCAAAGGGGGGAATGGTACTGGCGGACATCTTGTTCGATTTTGATGAATTCAGTCTTAAACCTGAGGCAAGGGGAATCCTTGAACAACATGCGAAATGGCTGCTTGAGCATAAAAATGACAAACTTACCATTGAGGGGCACAGTGATGAAAGAGGAACTACTGAGTATAATTTGGCCCTTGGTGAAAGGCGTGCCACTGCTGCCATGAAGTACCTTGTCGATCTCGGCATCGACGAAGCAAGGCTGAGAACAATCAGCTATGGTGAAGAGCTTCCTCTTGACCCGGGGCATGACGAAGCGGCCTGGGCAAAGAACAGAAGAGACCATTTTGTCCCCAAAAAGTAGTACCAAAACTTGAGAGAGGTATGGCGATTGAAAAGCTGTTTATCTTTTTTTTGCGTGGTATGCCTTATTTTCTCCATATCGGGATGTGCCACATCTCAGGATTTGAAGCAGGTACGTGGAGAACTTGATCAGAAAATTACTATCGTTGATCAAAAGCTTATGACGATAGATAAAAAGACATCAGCCTTGAAGCAGGAGGTCGAAGCGAGTACGGAGACGATAACGTCCTTGCGAAAGGGCCAGGCTAACGTTGGTGCAGATACCACCGAGATTAGAAAGAATATCCAGCAACTCAAGGGGGCTGTTGAGGAACTCCGGAAAGAAATCATGACTGTGGTTCAGCGGGCAAGCCTAACAAATAATGTTCGGGAAAAACTTGATGATATATCTTTTAAGATTAATTTCATAGAGAGTTTTCTCGGGATCAGTAAAAAAGGTGACATCGGAGAGGTTGGAGAAAAGGGAGACATAAAAAGTGTTCCCTCAAAGGAGACTGCAAAAGGCAAGACGGACAGTGAATCGATTTATGCGGCATCCTATGAAATATTTAAAGAAGGAAAGTATGAGAAAGCAAGGGAAGAGTTTCGGAATTTTCTGAAACAATTTCCTGATACAGAATATTCTGATAATGCTCAATTCTGGATCGGTGAGTGTTACTACCTCGAAAAGAAGTACGAGAATGCGATTCTCGAGTATGACAAGGTAGTTAAAAACTATCCCCAGGGAAACAAGGTGCCGTACGCATTACTGAAACAGGGATTTTGTTTTTTCGAACTGGGTGACAAATCAAGCGCAAAAATTATCTTGCAACAGGTTATAAAAGATTATCCCAATACCAACCAGGCAACAATAGCAAGAACAAAACTGATGGAAATTAAGTAATACCGATGCATGGACCGGTTGGACGTGTAACCGGACGTGAAGTGCGTGGTCTTTGAAAATTGGATTCATCAGCGCTTGAAAATATTTTCCGGCGCCGCATATTCCTTCTTGCTGCAAAAGTATAACTCGTACTTGAAACTTTATATATTACCTTTGCTGATGTGGCGTTTGGCGTTGTGACGGTATGGTTGCTATAGATAAAATATTTAATTCGAGTCTTATGAATCCAATTTTCACTATTTTGTGAAGATCTCGATTATTTCTATCGAAATATATCTGACCCTCCATAGCAATTTTTCCGCTTTTATTGCTCACTTATTCTGTAATAACTTCTTTTTATAACCAAAGAAATACAGCAATTTCCCCCTCCATTTTACTGCTAAGAGTTCTTATTCCAATTCTAAATCAAAGGCATGACGGTAAATATCTGTTGTCAAAGGTCTTAGCTCCACTATCTGAATATTAGAGCCCGATAAAAAGTTATGGAAATCTGAATAATAAAAATGTTATTATACCGGATTCCTAAATCCGGGAGGTTTTCCATGAAGAGATTTTTCTACAGGTTGCTACCGCTGTTATGCATTTTTACTTTGTTGGTCTTTCTTGGTCCCTTTGGTGACAGCCAGGTCTGTGCGGTAGACAGGGAGGCCTATGAGAGTTTAAAGGTGTTTAATGAGATTCTTGACATGGTGGAAAAGAGCTATGTAGAGAATGTTGAGCAAAAGACCCTTATTCAGGGGGCGATCAACGGGATGATGAAAACCCTGGATCCCCACAGCGCATTTATGACTGCCGATATGTACAAGGAACTCGAGTTGGAAACTAAGGGGAGTTTCGGCGGTATCGGGATTGAAATTACCATCTTAGGAGATGTCCTTACTGTCGTATCGCCCATCGAGGACACTCCGGCGTTTCAGGCTGGTGTTGAAGCAGGGGACAAGATTATCAAAATTGAAGGAGTATCTACCAAAGATATCACCATCATGGAAGCCGTTAAAAAACTTCGGGGACCGAAAAGGACGAAGGTTACGATTACCATTATGCGAGAGAATTTAGCCGGACCAAAAGACTTCGTAATCACCCGTGATGATATTAAGATAAAGAGTGTCAAGTCCAGAATTGTTGATGATCATATCGCTTATCTCAGGATAGCTTCCTTTCAGGAAAAAACGGTAGATGAAGTTAAAAAAGCGCTCCAGGAAGTCAATAAGGAGGGTTCGCCTTTGAAAGGACTGATCCTGGATATGAGATATAATCCTGGTGGTCTATATAACCAGGCGGTAGAAGTTTCCGATGTCTTCCTGAAATCGGGTATTATCGTTTCCACGAAGGGAAGGGTAAAGGATGTAGAAAGCAAGTTTATGGCGAAAGACGACGGTGGTGAGCCAACATGTCCTATCATTATTCTGGTTAATGAGGGAACCGCCAGTGCTGCGGAGATCGTGTCCGGGGCACTTCAGGACAACGGAAGGGCATTAATCCTCGGTACCCAGACTTTTGGGAAAGGTTCTGTACAGACCGTTATTCCTCTTAAAGGTGGTTCAGCCTTGAAATTAACCACGGCCAAGTACTATACACCCAAGGGGATTTCTATCCAGGCTAAAGGGATCACTCCTGACATTGTAGTTAAATATTTTAAAACACCTGAGGCGGGGGAAGCGTCGGGTAAGCCCGTGAGGGAAAGGGATCTTGCCGGTCATATCGAGTCACAAAAGGAGGAAGACGGCAAAAAGGAAAAAGTAGAGGCTATAAAAAAGGAAACTAACGATTTAAAAGATGATAATCAACTGAAAGCCGCCGTGGATATAATTAAAAGCTGGGAGATATTTAAGAAGACGAGTTCAGATATCAGGGATGTGAGAGATTTCTCCCGGAAGTTATCCTGAGTAAATATGAACAGGTCGAAACAATACATTAATTACGAAAATGACCAGTGAACGTTGCGGTGAAAGGAGGGTATGAGATTCACAAGAGGCTTTGTCGTGTCTGTCATTGTCGCGATTGTTCTAATTGTTGCGATTGCTTATATATTCTATCCCCAGCGTCGGGAAACTGGCAAGGAACCTATAAAAAGGGAACAACGTCCTCTTCTGAAGGGAATACCCTATCAACCGCCGGAAAGATCTGAGAAGGAGGCGCCGTCTCTTTTAGAAAAACAAAAAATTATTAAAAAAGTTGTTATCATTATTGATGATATCGGTTACGATCTTTTCACGCTGAATGAACTCCTTGAGATTGATGCCCCCATCACCTTTGCCGTTCTTCCTCACTTACCTCACTCTGTTGATGCTGCCCATATACTCCACCGAGAGGGACGAGAAATTATCCTCCACCTGCCGATGGAGCCTCAAAATTATCCTGAAAAAAACCCCGGCAGCGGGGCACTTTTTCTTCGGATGAGTGAGGAAGAAATAAGGCAGCAGGTCGAGGATGATCTTGACGCTGTTCCCTATATCATAGGAGTTAATAATCATATGGGCTCCAGATTTATGGAGGACCGAACAAAGTTGGCTATCGTTTTTGAGCAAATCAGGGAAAGAGGACTTTTCTTTGTGGACAGCCAAACAACCCCCTATTCAAAGGGGAGGGAACTGGCTGAAGAGATGGAGCTTCGGTTTGCAGCAAGGGATATTTTCATTGACAACGCTCAGGATTATAAGGCGACATTGCGGATTCTGATGGACCTGATGAAAAAAAGGAGCTCCAAGAAAAGGGGCCCCTTTATACTAAGCGGGCATCCTCATGCTACCACCATCAGGGCCCTTCAAGAAGCCCTGCCCCTCATGAAGGCAAGGGGTGTTGAGATTATCCCGGTGTCGGATCTTTTCGAGATAACGGGGGAAGAACCGTAAATGTAAATGTTCAAAAATCAGAAGTTAGGAGACGGAATCCGGAATATAGAAAGTGATCTTTGCAGAATATTAAAAACTGCAGTCAGAAGACGTGAATTGAAGATTTTTTGGGGTACGGGTACATGCCAACAAAGTGCAATGCAGACAAAGGCAATGTTAGAGAGTCGGGAGATATAATTTTCAAAGCTCTCAAGCAGTAAAAAAATACCCCTATGGCGATACGTAAATGAAACAAATATGAAAAAAACCTTAACTGGTCTGATGAAAAAATGTCTGTCAGCTTTTCTGGTATTGTTTATCGGTGGTTGTATCTTCTGCCCACCGGTTAGAGAGGCGATCACAAAACCGGAAGATGGGGTGGGATCATTTAGCTCTACCTATCACTATTCTCTGGGTATTTTTCTTTCCCTCAATGGAAATCTTGATGAAGCTATCGTAGAGGTTGACAAAGCCATCAGTCTTGATCCAAAATCTTCCTACCTTGCTACCGAACTTGCCACACTCTATATCAAAAAGGGTGAGACAGAAAAGGCCATCAGCCTCTATGAAAGGTCTCTTCTTGATAATCCCGATGATGTTGATACACATCTCTATTTAGGCGGGTTATACCTGAATATCAAAGATTATGGAAAAGCCGTCAGTGAATATAAAAGGGTCGTCGAGCTGGATCCGAAAAATTTAACGTCCTATCTCCACATGGGAATGATCTATGCGCAAGACAAGAAATATAAAAAGGCCCTCGAGTTATTTCAGAATCTTCTCAGTATTGATCCTGATGATCTGATGGGTAACTATTATCTTGCCGGATTATTAACCGCTATGAATCGTTACGATGAAGCTGAAAAGAGACTAAAAAAGACACTATCCATAGCCCCTGCCTTTGAGCTTGCATTAATTGATCTAGGGAGCCTTTACGAAAGGCAAAAAAATAACGCCTTGGCCATAAAAGTCTACAAAGATTTTCTCGACATGTACCCTTCGAAGATCGAGGTAAGGGCAAAATTGGGTGAGGCTCTTTTAAAGGAGCAGAAATACGATGAAGCGCTTAAGGAGTTTCAAGAGATCCTGAACGTTGACAGCAATAATAGAGGAGCCAAATTGACTCTCGGTCTTATTTACCTTGAAAAAGACCGGTATGAACAGGCGATAGAGGAGTTTACCCCCTTGCTGAAAGATCATCCGGAGGATCACAGGGTAAGGTATCTTTTGTCTCTGACTTATGAAGCAAAGAAGGAATATGGGTCTGCACTGATAGAACTTAAAAAGATTACTACAGATTCGGATTTATATGTAACTGCCCGGATTCAAATCGGAGAGATACTAAAAAGAGAGGGTAAGGATGATGATGCCATCGCTGTGATCAGGGAAGCTATTAATAACAAGAAAGAAGGGCCCGAACTCTATCTGTTTCTATCATACCTTTATGTGGAGGACAAAAAAAATCCCTTTGCCTGCGAGGTATTGAAGGAAGGTCTTCTTATCTTGCCCCAGAATGTTGATCTTCATTACGGCCTTGGTACGTTGTACGAAACAATGGGGCGCTTCGAAGAAAGTCTCCAGGAGATGGAGCTTGTCCTGAAAATTGATCCCCGCAATGCAGATGCCCTTAATTTTATAGGTTATACCTATGCTGACAGGGGGATAAAGCTTGAAGAAGCAGAACAGATGATCAGGAAGGCACTTCATCTGAAGCCGGGGAACGGCTATGTGATTGATAGCCTGGGGTGGGTATATTTCCGGCAAGGCAATGTGGAGCAAGCGATAAAGTACCTGAAGGAGGCATTAGATATTCTTCCGGATGATGCTGCTGTTGAGGAGCATTTAGGCGATGCCTATACCAGGGCAGGCCGTATTGAAGACGCGCTTGAGATATACAAGAAGGCGCTGAAGTCAAATCCGGCAAACCAAATTCTGCAAAGTAAAATAGATGAACTCCGTAAGAAATTGAATATAACCAATGGCCAGTGAGCCTCAAAATAAACCTTCACAAATAAAAGACGTCCTTACTATACTTCACTTCCTCGTTATTGCTTTTCTTGTCTTTTCCTTTTTCGGATGTCTATCAACCCAAGCCCCTCTTCTCCCAATGAATTTTCCCTCTCCCGAAGATGCACTGAGAGGAATCAGCTCAAAAGCTCTTCTCAAGGGCACATTTAAGGCTACTGCCCGTATCGAAATCATCAGTGCCCGGGGAGGATATCCTGTAAGGGCCGCAATAATGCTGAAGAGACCATCTTTTTTAAGGTTGGACAATATTCCTTTTATCGGTACACCCGATTTTTTCCTCTCTGTCAGAGAAAATGTTTTAAAGGTGTTTCTACCCGGTAGAGGCGAATTTTATATCGGTCAGGCAACCACAAGGAATTTTAGTTCTTTTCTCCCCATAAGTCTTCCCGTAGAAGATATAATCTCCATCCTGACCGGTGCCTGTCCATTTATTGATGAGAGAAATCAAACCATGGAGGGGAATCCGGAAGGCGATTTATATAGGATAAACGTAATTTCTATGGGTAGAATCGTCCGGTCTCTATGGCTAAATCTAAAGGAAAACCATCTGGTCAGAGTTGATGTCTACCCTGATAATGAAAATATCTTCTCTTCTGCAATGTTCGAAGATTTCAGTAAGGTGGAAGATGTAGATATTCCCCAAAAGGTAATAATAACAACCGGGAAGGATGAGAATGAGTCATCTATCACCATCCGGTATTCTGATATCAAGATCTCGGCGGAAAAGGACACGGAAAAGTTTGACCTGCCGATTCCTGCAGGGGTAAAGCTGATCGGGATGGATTGATGGAAGGTTGTTCTTATTAAGGGTAGTATCTCGTGGGTCCGGACAAAATTTCGAAAGCCCTCCGGCCCCCTGCTCCCCGAAAAGTTTAAATGCTTCAATCTCCGTTTCTCTAAAATGTGTGACCGCAGGGATGTGGATGCCCAAAATACAGATCTGCATATCCATCTGAATTATCTAAGCATTCCATTCAACCATATTTAAGATTTTCAAAACCGAAAATGATCAATCTTGGGCTATCCATAAAGCCGCATTACACGACAGCAGATGTGTGCAGCCTCCCAAAAACCAACTCGATACATTCCGATATCGATTGCGGCAGGGCCATTACCCGGAGCCGATCAAAGTCAGCGGCAAGCGTCGGTTTCAAATTAAAAAGCATTCTAAAAATCACATCGAAACTGCTCAAGGAAGGCATTACATCATCATAAACCTCTACCCTGTCGGCAAATCTGCATCTCACTCATTTATAAAGAGTATAGAAATTTATTTGATATTTCATCAAGATTAATGTTAGATTTATAAAGTATAAATGTAAATTACATTCTACACTTGATCTAATCCTGTCCTGAGCGCATACAGCACCGCAATAGAAATCTGGAAAGGTCCGCAAATTCAAGCATACCATCACGATGGTTGGATATGACCGGACTTCACAATAACGCAAATCTTGTTGAACTTTTAATTGTAAATAGTATCTAACGGAACAAATCTGCTTCGTTACTTGAATCGATCGGTGTTTTGGACACTTTTCTTTTTATGAACCGGAGATTTTTCCAATGGCTGAACAACCAACCTATGAAGAATTGGCACAACGGGTTCAAGCGTTGGAGCAGGAAAAGCTTGCAAGTAAAATGATAAAGGAGGCCGCGATCCATGATGGGGAACGGTCGACTCAAAAAAATGAATCAAAAATGAATCCGGAAATGAATATTCCGGATGTTGACCTCGGCGCTATCATCGATGCCGAAGAAATCCGGTCGATCCTGGACGATTTTTATTATCTGACGAATATGGCAACCGCCATGCTTGATCTGAAAGGGAGAGTGATCGAAGCTACGGGATGGCAGGTGACCCCTGTCGTCAATAGTGTACACTAATTTGTTTTTCATGCCGCTTGTTTCAATGTGTAAAATTGCTTCTCAAAAGTAACCGGAGACAGATAGCCAAGTCTGGCCTGCCGCCTTTGCCGGTTA
>JBAZOY010000014.1:0-44701 GCA_041648505.1 Syntrophales bacterium
AGTATCCGGGGAGTAAAGGCTGGAATGAATCGGTAAAGGAGATATTAAATGATCTCGAGAGAGATGATTTTTGAAATATTCAACGATGCCCTGAAGTCGGTATTACCCTGTAATCTTATCAGGGAAGCTGTAAAACTTGAGCAGGATCATCTTATAATCCAGGATAAAAAATACAACCTTAACGATTATCGAGGCGTTCATATATTCGGAAGCGGGAAGGCCTCCGTTGAAATGGCAAAGGCGGTCAAAAACATTATTGATCCCTGGATAAAAGATGGGTTCGTGGTCTCCAATTATGGTGACGATACCCTGGATAAGATCGGAGTCTTCGAAAGTTCCCACCCTGTCCCCTCGGATAAGAGCATCAAGGCTGCCGAAATGCTCATGGAACGTCTCATGGGGCTGTCCGATGACGATTTTTTTATCTATCTGTTGTCGGGTGGAAGTTCTTCGCTTGTAGAAAAGCCGGTCCAGCCGGTTGCTCTGCATGACTTTCAGAGTCTTACAAAGCAACTATTGCTGAGTGGTGCGCCGATTGAAGAAATGAATGTGGTAAGAAAGCATCTCTCAACGGTAAAAGGGGGAAGGCTGGGGGAATTAACCAGGGCAAAGGGGGTTGTACTCGTCATCTCTGATGTGATCGGAGATGATCTTGAAACTATTGGTTCCGCTCCCCTGTTCTACGACAGAACGAGCTATCAAGATACTCGCAACATTTTGTTGAAATACAATCTATATCACCATGTACCGGCAAGTGTGAAAGCCGTGATCGAAAAGGGTCTCGATGGAGAGGTGGAAGAAACACCAAAGGAGCCAAATCTGAATATCGAGCATTTCATTGTTGGGAGTAATCTTAAGCTCTTGATGAAGGGAAAAGAAAAATCGGAGACATTGGGAGTAAAAGCGCACATTATGAGTTCCCGATTGAGAGGAGAGGCAAGAGAGATAGCGAAAGTGATCGTTGCCGTCGGCGAGGAGATTATCAAGACGGAAAATCCCTTTGAATATCCCGTATGTCTGCTTTTCGGCGGAGAAACAACGGTAACTATAAAGGGCAACGGTAAAGGTGGAAGAAATCAGGAAATGTGCCTGGCAGCCCTTAAGGAGATTCGCAATAACAAACGCATGCTCTTCCTGAGCGCCGGCACGGACGGAATTGATGGAAACTCGGATGCAGCGGGGGCAGTAGTTGATTATATGAGCCACAGGAAAGCCGGCAAGTTCAATTTAGCGTTCGATGACTATCTGAACAACAACGATTCCTACCATTTTTTCAAGAAAACGGGAGACCTCATTTTCACAGGTCCAACCGGTACGAATGTTATGGATATAACAATTCTCTTGATCGGATATATAGACGGATGATAAATTATTAACCGTAACCCCGCAGGGTCAGGTTTCAAACCTTCCCTTTCAGGCTGAAAAACGCAGGAGGTGCTGCAAAATGGCTGATTTCTACCAGCACGGCATGATTACCACACTACAAAAATTGAAAGATAGGCCGATAGATAATCTCGAGGATGAATTAAGAACCATCAGTCAAAAAAGGAAAATCGCTCTCTTGCTTCCTGCCCTGTATTCCGAATTTGAAACAGGCCCGATGCTCCAAATAATAGAGGAACTTAAGAAGACGAATTATCTTTATAAAATTGTCCTTTCTCTCGATAAGGCTGGGGAAAAAGAGTTTAAAAAAGTCAGGAAGATCATGTCGCGCCTTAACGGAAAGGTAGAAATAATCTGGCATGACGGCCCGAGGATTCAGGAACTATATAGTGAATTGAGGAATGCTGATTTTAGTCTGGACAGGTCCGGCAAAGGAAGATCAGTATGGATGTCCCTCGGCTACATACTCTCGGACGAGGAAGTTTATGCAATTGCACTACATGACTGTGATATTGTCAATTATAGAAGGGAAATGCTGGCCAGACTGGTTTATCCTGTAGTTCACCCGGCCGTAGATTTTGAATTCAGCAAAGGGTACTATGCCCGGGTAAAGGAAAAACTCTACGGCAGGGTAACACGGCTTTTTTATACTCCTCTGATCAGAGCTTTAAAACGAATTCTGGAATATAATTCTTTCTTAGAATACCTTGGTAATTTCAGGTATGCCCTTTCGGGAGAGTTTGCCCTCGTCAGCAGCCTGGCGAAAGGTATGAGAATATCGCCAACCTGGGGACTTGAGGTATCCCTGCTGAGTGAAATATACCAGAGAGCATCAGTCAATCGTATATGTCAGGTAGAGATAACGGAGTTCTACGAACATAAACACCAGATCCTGGATAAAGATAAGCCCGGAGAAGGTTTGATCCGTATGGCTACGGATATTGCAACGACATTATTCAGGGTATTGAGCCAGGACGGCATCCGTATGAGCCAATCCTTTTTTAGAGCCTTATACACTGCATACATAGAAGAATCGAGAATCGTTATAGAAAAATACAATGCCTTGTCTTTATTGAACGGCATCAACTATGACAGGCACGGAGAAATCGAAGCAGTAGAAGCCTTTGTCATTTCGCTTAAAATAGCCACGCTGGAATTTATAGAAGATCCTGTGGGAATTCCTTTGTTATCTGCATGGACAAGAGTTGCTGCGGCAATTCCTGATTTTTCGGAGAGGATTACCAGGTACGTAAAACTGGATAATTTATAGCAGCATTATTATTCAGTATAGAAGAAATGTGAATTGTGATAACCACCTGTAATGAGACCTTTTGTAAAATAGTGAACCCAGTTTTCAAAGCGCTCACAATATGAAACCCATACCCCAAGGAGAATAATCATGGACCAAAAAGAACGTCTCAATACCCTTGAAGTAGCTCTCAATAATGAAATGAGAGAGCGGGAATTTTATCTTAAAAATGCCCAGAGAACAAAAAATCCTCTCGGGAAAGCTATGTTTCAGCAAATCGGAGACGAGGAACTGGAGCATTATGAGCGTTTGCAGGAGCTCCACCAGAAGTTGGAAAAACAGGGGAAATGGCCGGAAACGCTTCCCTTAAAAGTGAAAGATACTGTGGTGAAAGATGTTCTAAAAAATGTACTCAAAAAGCTGGACAGCTCACCCGCCGGAGGTGACGAGGACGACCTGAAGGCAGTACGGACAGCTATTGACTTTGAGGCTAAAGGGACAAAGTACTATGCAGATCTGCGGGACAATACTTCAGATACAAAGGTAAAGCAGTTTTTTGATCTCCTGGCAAAAATTGAAAATGAGCATTATCTATCCCTCAAGGATACTGAAGAGTTCTTGACAGACCCTGTATCGTGGTATGAAAGAACAGAGCGTCACACCCTCGACGGAGCATAGTCAGCAATTGGGGAGGTGGATATGGTTTCAAAAGAATCACTGGCACACATAGCGGCAAAGGCAGCGCGCCTCATTCCCGGAATAGGTTCTTACCAGGACAAGGAAAAAATCCGTGACCTCGATAAAAGGTGGCGTAATCACATTGCCTCATTGATTAATGAGGAACGTATTCGTATAGATGAAGTGAAAAAGCTTCTTACAAAGAAGATTAAGTTTGATCTATTGGATGATCTGGACCTCTTAACAAAAAAGATGTACCAATTAGCCGATACGATTGAATTCTCTTCGTATGGCTATTCATCCCTCTTTGACCAGGCAGCGGTGGATAAAAAAAGGCTGGAAGACTTACTGCAGTTTGACCAGTCCATGGAGAAAGAACTTATAGAGATTAAGGAGCAGGTTGATAAGTTAGTTACCGCTTCCGAGGCGGATATTCCCTTAAGGATACCTGAAGTGGAACTTGCCCTTACAGCGTTAAATAACAAGCTTAAAAGTCGTGAGGAGCTTTTAAAGAGAGTAAAATAATGACCTTTTTAGAAACAAAAGGGGGCGAAGAATGGTCTTTCTGGAAGTAATCAAATGGTTTGACGATACCGGCAAAGAAATGATTCACCGAATCCCTGAACAAGGGTCAACCGATATCAAACTTGGTGCCCAACTTATTGTTCAGGAAAATCAAGCTGCAATTTTTTTCCGCGATGGAAAGGCGTATGACATTCTCGGACCGGGAAGACATACTCTTTCCACCTTGAATATTCCTGTATTAACTAAGGCGCTGAGCCTCCCCTTCGGATTTACCAGCCCTTTCCAGGCCTCGGTCTACTTCGTGAACACCAAAGTTTTCACCGACCTGAAATGGGGAACCAGGGAACCAGTTGCATTTAAGGACTCCGAACTGGGAATGGTAAGGATTCGGGCTTTTGGTATTTATACCATGAGAATAATCCAGCCTCTCCTTTTCATAAATACCTTAGTTGGAACTCAGGGGATCTATACCACCGAGGAAATATCCGATTACCTTCGGGATGTAACCGTGTCCCGGATTAATGATCTTATGGGAGAAAGTCTGGATACTATCTTCAATCTCCCCAAACATTACGACGAATTAGGCGTAGCCCTGAAGATGCGATTATGTGCAGATTTTACCAGGTACGGCATTGAACTGCTCGACGTTTTTATTAACTCCATTACTCCCCCGGACGAAGTCCAGAAGATGATTGATGAAAGAAGCGGAATGAATGCAGTGGGTGATCTCAACAGTTTTTTGAAATTCAAAGCAGCAAAAGCTATGGGAGATGCTGCTCGTAATGGGGGAGGTGGTACAGGTGATGGAGGTGTAGCCTCAGGGATGGGAGTCGGTTTGGGAGCCGGTCTGGGAATGATGATACCGGGAATTTTGCAAAAAACCTTCCAGGAAAGCGGACAAATCAGTAATCCTCCTGTCTTGATTAAATGTTCTAAATGTCACACGGAAATTCCCCAGGATAGCCGTTTCTGTCCTCATTGCGGCCACCAGATTGTGACCGTAAATAAATGCAGTCAATGCGGCAAGGATTTACCGGTGGAGGCCAATTTCTGCATGGTCTGCGGAACAAAAGTAGAAAAAAGAGAAAAGCTATGTCCCCATTGCGGGGCTAAAAATCTGCCTCAGGCCCATTTTTGTAACGGCTGTGGAGAAAAACTCTAACAAATATCTTGAGTCTTTTATAAATCTAATATGTTTATTGCTGCCCCCTGTCCTCAGTGCGGAGGAGAGATCGAATTTTTAGATGAAGTTCAAGTGGTTAAATGTCAGTACTGCGGTTCCCTGCTTCAATCAGTAGGTAATGAAGGGGTAAGGCGGTATTACCTTGAACCGAGGGGAGACATAGAAACAACAACAAAGGCACTCATCCGGAAACTTTTCCCCGAAAATAAAACAGCATTCCCCCCCCTTAAAACCCAGCTTATCTTTTATCCCTACTGGTGGGTCAAGGGGATGGTTTTTAAATGGCTTATCGGTAAAAAAAACGTACCCAGTAATATGGCAGGCATCCCGAACGGCTGGGAGAATGTTAAAGAATTGAATACTCGCCTTTTTGACCAAACCTTCCCCGCAAATGGAAAAACCTTATTAGGCCCTCCTACCCTTGGCATTCGCACAGAGACAATGCGGGTTCGTGCCTTTAACTGGAAAGAAATGGAACAAAGGGGTGTCCCTTTAAAAACCACGATCTCCCATAACCAGGCGATCGAATACGCTGAAAAACTGAAGGATTCGCCTTTAGGGTTGAAAAAGTTCGATGTTGAGATGGAGAGGACGATGTTGATCGGCGAGCGCTATGCCATGATCTTTGCTCCCATATGGGCTATTAGCCTTTCCTCCCCCCAGGGAGGGCAGGAAATATTGGTTGACGGTATTTCTCACTCGGTAATTGAAACCTCCCAGAAAGAAAAGATTCCTTTATCCTCCGTACTTAAAGCAGGAAAGGTTGGAATCTGAACAAGAAGAAACCTGCTTTATTCCTTTCCGCTGTCCGGTGTGTGGATGGGAACTGCCCTTCTATCCACTTAATCTTGTTCATCTTTGCAGCACCTGCGGCCGTGCCTGGCAGGAAAAGGGAGGTACTTACCATGAGATAGATTACAGCGTGGTAAAAGGAAAGAATAACAGCAAGGGACAAACAACGTTTCTCCCCTTCTGGACATTAACCGTATCCTTAACGACCGCCACTGAAAGGGTGTCCAACATGGACGAATTCTATTCGTACTTTCCTTTACCCCGCTTGATAGACAGGGAAAGAGAAAAGGAACGAAAGGTAAAGTTTTATATCCCTGCGTTCCGAATTAAAAATATTCCGGCATTAAATAAACTTTCCACCATTCTCACTCACAATCAACCGGAAAGCCTGTATATTGAGAAGGCGGCACTCCTCGAGCATAATATGGACAATGTATTCTTAAGCTTAACCGAGGCTAAAGAGATGGCACAAATCCTGTTGTTCTCTTTCATTCCCACCAACAGCCGCAAGGCCAAATCGTTTGTATCCCAGGCCCAAATAGATTTTCTCCATGAACAGCTGGAATGGTATCCGTTTGTTGAAGAAAACAGCTATTTAAAAGAGGAAAACACAGGCTACGCGATACATAAAAATGCCATAAACTCAAAGGATTAGAGTTTAAAATTGGTATAACAATTACTCTACTGCCTTAAACAACACTACCCGATTTCTGCCGGCAGCCTTGGCCTGATAAAGGGCCTGATCCGCCGCCTCAACCAAATCCCTTCCTTCGTTAATCTTTTCAGAGGGGAAAGAAGCAACCCCAAAACTGGCATTTACATAAAAAGGTGACTCCACTGCCTGAATGGGATGAGCGGCTATCTGCAGGCGAAGCCGCTCGGAAACCAGAAAAGCTCCCTGCGCCTCAGTCTGTATAAGGACAATGGCAAACTCTTCTCCTCCATAGCGGGCAGCCAGGTCACTGTCGCGGATTCCTTTCTGAAGTATCTCAGCCGTTTCCTTTAGAACTACATCTCCAACCTGATGACCGTAGGTGTCATTGATTTTCTTGAAATAATCAAGGTCCAGGATAATACATGAAATGATCCCGCCGTAGCGTTTTGCCCGGCTTATTTCCCGGTTCAGGAATTCATGGAAAACCCTGTGATTAAACAGGTTGGTCAGTCCATCACGGTCAGCTAATTCCTGAAGTTGACGGTTTTTCTCCTGAAGGTCTTCATAGAGTTCTTTCATTCGCAAATGGGTTTCTACCCGGGCAATCAGTTCCCCCGCATCAAAGGGTTTGGTAACATAATCCACGGCCCCCAGTTCCAGCCCTTTGATCTTATCGGCCGGTTCTGCTTTCGAGGTCAGCATAATGACCGGTATATCTTGGACTTGTGCTGTTGTTTTTAGTCGATGACAGACCTCGTAACCATCTATGCCAGGCAGGATAAGATCCAGGAGGATCAGATCGGGATGATCCCTTAAGGCAATTTCCAAACCGAGTTCCCCTGAATCTGCTGTAAAGACCTCGTGACCTTTACCGTTCAGAATGCTTTTCCCAAATTGCACAATCAGGCGACTGTCATCGATGATTAATATTTTGCTCATATTCGTCTCCCCTTAAAACAACAAAAAAGAATGATTCGATCCTTTAATTCTTGGCAGGTGTCATCCACCCTGGCGGATCACTGGAGCCTTTGCGTCTTTTTTACATGCTTACCATTTTTATTAACCAGCCGGGCATATCCTTTAAAGATACCACTTCCTGAGCCGCCCCTATTTTGATAGCCGCCTGGGGCATGCCAAAGATAGTAGAAGTTGATTCATCCTGGGCCAAAGTCCTGGCCCCTTGCTCGCGCATCGCCAATAACCCCCGGGCGCCATCTTTCCCCATACCGGTCAGAAGAATGCCGATGCCCATTTCTCCAACGGTCTTGGCCATAGAATAAAAAAAGACATCCACGGAGGGGCGATGATGATTAACCGGCGGGCTTTCATCAAGGGTAAGATAGAAACCCTGATGATCTTTTTGAACCTGACAGTGTTTATCTCCCGGTGCCACCAAAACCTCACCTGGTCTCAACCGGTCTCCCTGTCGGGCTTCGCTGACGGATAAAGAGGAAACCTCATCCAAATGATCGGCAAAGGCAAGGGTAAACTGAGAAAGCATATGCTGAACAATAACGATCGAAGGCATCTCTTCCGGCAGGTGGGAAAACAAAAATTGCAGGGCTTGAGTACCGCCGGTAGAGGCCCCTATTCCGATAATACATTCCCTAACCTTTTGAGTAGACACCTGGTGCGATTGGATCAAGGGTTTATGAGAAAAAGAAGGGGTAACCATTATTTGAGAGTTAGCTGCTTCCTTGACCTTTTTCAGGATTCTTTCGGGGAAAGTTTCTCTTTCTCCCAGAGAACCAGGGCCAGGTTTGGGAATAAAATCTATCGCCCCCAGGGAAAGGGCTTCGATGGTAGCCTGACAATTTTCCCTCGTGTAGGCACTGACCATGACCACAGGCAAAGGACGGGAGGCCATGATCTCCTTCAGGAAAGTAACGCCATTCATCCCAGGCATCTCAACATCCAGCGTAATAACATCCGGGCGAATTTTTTCTAAAATGGTCTTGGCCTCATAAGCATCTGGAGCGGTCAAAACCTCCCCGACTTCCGGATCGGTTAAAAAGATCTTTTTCAGCCAAGCCAGCATAAGCGGGGAATCGTCAACTACCAAAATCCGAAGCTTCTTCAAGATCAACTCCTTTTCATAAGATTTTCGGCTGTCCTTTTTCTTAATAGAAGTCTTTTATAGTTTTCTTCATCCTCATTTTCCTGAGAGGCACCAATAAGGCGTTTCATAAGGATCCGTCCTTCCGGGACGAAGAAATATATCTTCCGCCCATAAGATCCTCCCATATTTTCGGTAATCAAAGGGATCTCCTCCAATTCAAAAAATTTCCTGATAAACCGGATGTTGGCCTCAGGAATATTGCCGTCATATTGTCGAAACCGTAAGACGGACCCACCGCCAAAGCACTTCCCTTTAAGCGTTTTCCGGTTCCCCCCTTTTTTGATGATTTCTCCAATAAGCAATTCCATGGCATAGAGACCATACCGGCCAATTTCACTGAATAAAATTTCCTGGGTGGAAATACATCCGGGAAGCATAAAATGATTCATCCCCCCTATCCGATTTTCCTCATCAAAAAGACATACTGAGATGCAGGAACCAAGCACCGTCCCCAGGATCTCCGGCTGATTGGTTGCATAATACTCCCCCGGTCTTAAGAAACGAATCGGGAGTTTGAATTTGGCACTGTATCCTTGTCGCATAGAACAGTCCTAATCAAAATTTTCAGACTTCAAATCCGAAATTTCTGCCGGCATCAGGCAGGCAAACATAGATCCCAAAAACAAAAGAAGATGGTAGCATGAGACAAGTTGATGTAATTTCTCATTACTCGTCGCTATTTTTATCGTCAGCTGATCTTCTGGTAAATGGTGTTGCCAAGGGGTCTGAACAAATCTTCCTTATCAAAAATATGTTCACTATGTCCTAAGATTAAAAACCCTTGAGAAACCAAATTTTGGTAAAAAACCTTAAGGATCGCTTCCCGGGTATCTGGAAGAAAATAGATAAGAACATTCCGGCAAAAGATACCATCAAACGGCCCCCAAGAAAGACTGCCTGGCTTATGGAGATTATAATATTTAAAGGTGATCAATTCCCGCAAAGAGGAACGAGCCTTAATCCAACCGTTCTGTTCCTTGACTCCTTTGAGAAAATATTTTTTCAAAAGAGCGGGGGGAATATGGATGGCAGCACTCTCAGGAAAGAGACCCGTTATAGCCTTTTCCAGGGATTCGGAATCTATATCGGTCGCCATGATGCGGACCTGTATCCAGGGATGATCCTTTCTGAATTCGCTAAGAACCATAGCCAGACTGTAAGCCTCTTCACCCGTAGCGGAGCCGGCGCTCCAGAAGCTGAGTTTTTTGAGGGATGGATTGGACCGGACAATTAAGGGAAGATAGGTTTTTTCCAAAAACTCAAAGTGATGGTTCTCCCGGAAAAACCGTGTTTCTTTGGTAGTGATCCGGTTAATCAGCTTGCCCACTTCTACCTTTTTGTGAGCAGGGCTTTTTAATAGATTTAGGTACTCTGTAAAACCGGTCAGCCCTAATTCTTTAATACGAGGAGAAAGCCTGGAAATGAGAAGAGACCTCTTAAAATCAGAGATCTTCAGGCCCGCTGTCCGGACAATCACCTCCTTCAAGTCTTCAAATTCCTGATCACTCAATAAGGGTGGGGAAGTCATGGTTGATTAGCCTGTTTTATCAAGAGCATCTATATCCTGCTCATTCAAAAGACGATCCGCATTGAGAATGATCACCAGACGATCTTCAATGGAGGTGATTCCATGAATATACTCTGTCTCTATGGGGGTGGAAAAGGCTGGGGTGGGTTGTATGGCTTCCGGGGAAATATCAACAACATCACTGGCCATATCCACAACAATACCCACCAATCTCCCGGCCAGTTCCAAAATAAGAATAACGGTCCTAGAGTCATAGGCCCGGGAAGGAAGATCAAATTTTTCCCGTGGATCAAATACCGGCAGGATCACCCCCCTCAGATTCAGGATTCCTTTGATAAATCCCCCCATCCCCGGAACCCGGGTCAGGGGTCGGTTGGCGATGATTTCCTTCACCTTCAACAATTCCAAGGCATATTCTTCCTGATCCAGGAAAAAAGTAATGTATTGTATAGAATCAGCCATAATCAACTCACATTAAAATTCTTCAAATCCATCTTCCAAGTCCAGATCATGGAGCGTTTGTGAGGTCTCTTCTTGAATCGCTGTTCTAATCAAGTCTTCCTTAAGGGGACGCTGAACCGGAGGAAGCTTTCCTCGCCTATCCTTTGGCTTCTTAAAACCGCTTTTACCAGGAGCAGGGCAAAAAAAGTCATCGGTTGGTGTCTGGATCCCCTCAGGGAGGATAAAGCCTTCCGTCGAAATCCTCATGGTCTCCGCATTACGGACCAGCATCTGACTGGTATGGCCTAGATCCCCTACCAAGTCGGCATTCTGTTGAATGATATCCTGCAGTTCTAACAAGGCCTGACTTATTTCTTTTGTGCCTGTGGATTGTTCCTGAGAAGCCATGGCTACTTGGGAAAGATGCTCGGAAAGTCTCTGGACCAGATTCTGGATTTTCTCTAAGCTGATGCTGGTATCCCCTACTAAGGTATGAACCGAAGAGACCTTGTCAAGGCTGTCCTGGATCAGTCCCTGAATTTCCTTAGCCGCCTCCTGACTGCGTCGAGCCAGACTCCGGACTTCATGTGCCACCACAGCAAACCCCCGGCCATGTTCCCCAGCCCGGGCCGCTTCAATAGCTGCATTCAGCGCCAGCAGGTTAGTTTGAAAAGTAATTTCATTAACCAGGATCAATATCTCGGAAATCTTCTGGCTGGATTGGGTAACCTGGTCCATGGAAGAAGATGTCTTTTTCAGGATTTTATTCCCCTCCTGGGCCAGAGACACTGCATCCTTGGCCATTTGATCAGCCTGTTGGGTATTATTGGCTGTCTGATGGATAGAGGTGGTCATTTCTTCCATAGTAGCACTGATCTCCTCCATGGTACTTGCCTGTTGTTGAGTACGTTGGGATAGATCTTGATTCCCGGCAGATATTTGACCGGCTAATTGGTCTATCCCCAAGGCTGAACCCTTGGTCTGGGCAATCAAATTTCCCATTTTCTCAAAAGTCTCATTGACCTTACCCGATAGCTGGTCCATAAGGTCTTCTTTCCCTTCTAACAGGGCCTGGAGAGAAATGTCCCCTTTGGCCGCTTTCAACAAAACCTGGCTGAGTTTTTCAACCCGTTCTTCCAGGTATTTCCGATTGGCCTCCTCCCTTTGGGCCGCCTCTTTAACAAGGGTTTCTGCCTTGACCTGTTCGGTTATGTCCTTAAAAATCTCAAAAGCCCCAATAATGTTTCCTTTTGAATCTTTAAGTGGAGCCGCTGAAACTATTGAAGTGAAGGTTTTATCCTTTCTGGTAGCCGTTACCGTTGTAGAGGCGGCCTCACCAGTTTGGAGAGACTTGATTATAGTAACCTCCGATTTATTATGATAAGGAAAAGCCTCTTCATACTTCATCTTTCCTTCTATTTCAGCACGGGGGAATTTTGTATATTTAGCCGCAATCGGATTAATATAGGTTATGATCATCTCCTTATCTACAATAAAGAACGGTTCAGAAATCCCGAGTTTTAAACTGTTGGCATATTCCATCTGGTTCTGAAGATTCTGTACCATAAGGCCCAAGGCGGCGGCCAATCGTCCGATGCAATCTTCCCCTTCTATGGGAATATCCACATCTAACCTCCCCTGGGCAATTTCCGCGGCCCGGTCCTTTAATAAACGTATCCTCCTAGTGACAAATCTATGCATGAAATAATACAGAGTCCCTATCAGTACTATTATTCCAAAAACAATAATAGAAATGAGCTCCCAGAAAGAATGATACTGAACATTAGCAAAGTAATAGAGTATGGAACCCACCAATAGGGCTATAGTGATTCCCACAACTGTCAGGAATTTAAAGCGGAGGCTTTTTTGATATTGTTTTTTGAATGGATTCATATTCCCTCTCCCCATGATGTTGGATTTCGGATTACGGATTTATAACCTTGCTGGTTGCTTCTTCCTGTCAATTCCCGAAGATCAGGTGGTCTAAACCATAAATATCCAGGATTAAACAAACACTCCCATCACCTAAAATGGCTCCCCCGGCAACCCCCGGGACAGATCGGAAATGAGTTTCCATGCCCTTAATAACTACCTGCCTAATATCAAGCAGCTGATCGGCCAAAAGGGCAAATCGCCTCCTCTGGCTGTCGAGAATAAGGGCAATTTTATGTCCATTGCCCTGGCTGCCGCTGATTTTTAACACATTTTCCAGACGAACAGCCGGGAGATAGATATCTTCAAAATACAGCACCTCCTCCTGGGCTTCTATGGTTTTAATATCTTTAGACCGAACTTCTCTAACCGCAAGTACCGAAGATAAGGGAACAAGGTAGGATTCCCCCCCTACTCCAATCATCAGGCCTTCCAGAACGGCCAGGGTCAAAGGAAGCCTGAGCGTGATCGTGGTTCCCAGTCCGGCCTCGGAGGTTATGTCGATCAGACCCCCCAGACGGGAAACCTGTTCCTGAACCACATCCAGGCCAACACCCCTGCCGGAGATTTCCGAAACCGTCCGGGCTGTTGAAAATCCATGTAGAAGGATAAGGTGGTGCATTTCCGCCGAAGACGGTCGCTTCCCCGGAGGTATGAGGTTGTTTTCTACGGCCTTCTTATAAATAGCTTCCTCATCCAAACCACGGCCATCGTCCCGGACCTGGATAAAGATCTTTCCTTCCCTATGGAAGGCATTGATCTCAAGGAGGCCTTGGGAAGATTTTCCAGAGTTCATTCGTTCCGCCGGGGATTCAATGCCGTGATCTATGGCGTTCCGGATCAGATGTTTCAGCGGGTCGGTAATCTGTTCGATCAAGTCCTTGTCTAATTCAGTCTCCGCGCCCTGTATCCCAACCTTTACTTCCTTACCCTGTTCAACAGCCAGGTCCCGGACCATACGCTGCAGCCTTTGGAATGTCCCTTCCAGAGGAAACATACGGACCCCCATGACCTGTTCCCGCATCTCTCTTATATTTTGTTCCAGCCTTTCCATCTCTTCCATCAAGATCCCGGACGAAAGGGAGCCTTGTTCCTCTAACACGTGAGAAACCCTGGAAAGATTAACCGATAGTTCTTCCATAAGATTGGCCATATGGTCCAACTTTTGGGTATCGACCCGGATGGTGGATTTCCTCAGAAAGTCCCTGCTTTTCCCCTGTTCGGCTATAATCTGGGAAAGGGCCTCGGAAGTCACCATCCTTTTTTCCAAAAGGACCTGGCCTATTTTTTTCTGTTCCTGAAGGGCTTCCTGTAAATCTTCTGTTTTTATCAAACCCTCTTCAAGGAGTATCTCCCCTATCCTTTTATCAGCCAAGGATCGATCAATTCCCTCCGGAAATTCCCGGGTGACATCACGAATGACAATGGAATGTTCTTCTTTTACAAAACAGAACACTTTTTCGATAGTGGAAATGGGCTCCTGGGCAGCAAAAAGGCATTTCCACGACAGATAAAGGGAAAAAGGGACAAGCTCTTTAAGGTCCGGGACATTAGAGACATCAGCCTCAACCTTTATAATCTCCCCTAAGTCTTGCAGTTCCTGCAGGAGTAGAAGAGGGTCTTGACCCGAAAAAAAAAGATCTTCATTAAAAACCATGGAAATCCGGTAATACTTTTTTGTCGTTTCTTTTTCCTTAATCGGTGCGGATAAATCAGCAGGTTTTTCTTTACCATCAAGACCCAGGAAACGGGTTAATTTTTCTTTTTGATTCTCTAATTCGGAAGTAGAAATCGGCTCTGCTTTAGCCAGCTTTTCTATCCAGGACCGCAGCACTGCCTGACTATTTAAAAGATGGGAGATCAAAGATTGGGAGGAAGGGAGCTGACCCTTGCGCAGGCGGTCCAAGAGGTTTTCAAGGATATGGATGTACTCGGAAAGGCGGTCAAAGCCTACCATGGCAGCACTACTTTTCATGGTGTGAACAGCCCGGAAGAGTTCCTGGATCAGAGAGGGGTCAGCGGGGGTTTCTTCCAGGGCAAGCAGGCTTTTTTCTATTTTTTGGAGGAGATCCTCGGCTTCAGAAAAAAAAATTTCAAGGAGTTCTTTATTTTCCAAAATAGTCACCGGATAAATTTTTTTACCGCCCAGAGGAGTTGCTCTGGACGAAAGGGTTTAAGTAACCACCCGGAAGCACCTAATCTCTTGGCTTCTTTTTTTAACTCCTCTTGTGTTTCCGTTGACAGTACCAGAATAGGGATAAAACGAAAAGGGGTATCCTTGACTTCCTTGATAAACCGTATCCCATCCATGACCGGCATATTCATATCGGTAATAATCAAGGATACTGATTCCCCTTCCTCCTTAAGTCTGGTAAGGGCTTCCAGGCCATCCTGGCCGTTTATCGCCTCGAAAATTTCATAACCGGCATTTTGCAGACAAAAACCAATCGAGGCCCTAAGGGTTGGGGAATCATCCACAATCAGGATATTTCCTGGCATTTTTTCATTCCTTCAGTTTGAGAAAGGTAGCTACCCCTATTAGCTCAGCCGATTCCAGGATCGGAGAAGGGACCTCTTGAAAAAAAAGAGGGCGATTTCCGAGAGACTTCTTCAGGGACACTAAGACTTGGAAGGAGGCGGTGTCCAGGTATGTTAATTCCTTACAATTAAGAACCACTTCCCCACCTTCCTGGAAAGCAGCCTTGACTTGGTTATAGAACCCCTCTATTTGAGAGAGGGTGATATCTCCTTTAAGGGTGATAAGCGAGGCCATTGTAATAGTATTTATAACACAGCAACTTAATTAGTCAATACTGGAAAATAGGATTTTTAAAAAAATTAGGGTCATAACTAGAACTTATATGTAATATTTTTTTAATCCTCTGTTCTAGTCATGACCATAGATACTAAAGTTTTGTAGCTAATAATGAGAGTTATGAAAGGCCTGGGGAGGGGTGCGTTTTCTAAATGTTTTAAAATTGTGTCGCCCTTATAGCATGGCATATTCGCCTATTAAATAGCGACGCTTAATACTACTGGGAATGCAATTATCGTAATTGCTCTCTTCAAAAATCCAAAAAAAGACAAAATACAGACCCTGGAAAAATCAATTTCTATTTCCGGGGTCGATGATAACCGTTGAGAATTTACACAAAAAATTGTACACTAATCTGAAAAGCTGTTGCCCCCAGGCACAAGAAGGAGTTGTTTTGATTGATATTATTATTGTAAACTTCAACAGCAGGGACTATCTATTAAAGTGTGTAAAATCGGCATTGGCATCTACAGTTCCCGTTGATGTTTTTGTTGTTGATAATGGTTCCGAAGATAAGAGTTTATCTTTATTAAAAAGTTCACTCGGTACTGAATCGTGTCTGCACCTTATAGAAAACAAGGAAAACCTTGGTTTTGCAAAGGCAAATAACCAAGCTCTGGCCTTAACAAAAGCTGATTATATACTGTTTCTCAACCCTGACTGTATTATCAAACCGAATACTATTGAGGAGATGATAAAAATCATGGAGTCCCATCCTGACGCCGGTATAGCCGGCTGCCTGATTCGCAACCCGGATGGCTCGGAACAGGCGGGAAGTCGAAGATATATTCCAACCCCGTGGCGGTCCATGATAAGAGTTTTCAAGTTATCAAAATTGTTTTACAAACATCCTGAATGGGGAGTTCTTAACTTAAGAGGACAACCGTTGCCTGATCACCCCGTTCCCATGGAAGCGATTTCCGGGGCATTTATGTTTGTCCGCCGGAAGGCCATGGAACAGGTCGGGCAGATGGATGAGATGTATTTTCTCCATTGCGAAGACCTGGACTGGTGTATGCGTTACCATATAGCCGGCTGGAAAATATTGTTTGTCCCCCATGTAGAGATCATACACAAAAAGGGGGTTTGCAGTAATGGTAGACCAATCAGGGTAGAGTGGCACAAGCATGCAGGAATGGTCAGGTTTTACCGTAAATTTTTCCGGGATCAATATCCCAACGGTTTGATGTACATGGTTATAGCGGCGGTTTGGACCAGGTTTGCCATACTGGCAATAATTTCCTCCTTCAAAAAAATGATGAAATAATGGAGGCAGGTTTGACTGGTTCTCCCTTAACACCGATTATAGTTTCAGGCGCTACCAGTCAGATCGGTGTTTTTTTATTGCCCAGACTGATCGAGGCGGGATTCCACGTCCACGCCCTGAGCCGTAAAGATACGATAATTCAGAACCATTCTTTCTTCACGTGGCATCAGCTCGATATCACCAATGGCTGGCGAATCATGGAAATTCCAGGCATTTCACAATTTTTTCATCTTGCGCCGATCTGGCTGCTTCCTGATATTATTGAAGCTTTATCCTGTTATGGTATCCGGCGCATCGTAGCTTTGAGTTCTACCAGCCGTTTTACGAAACTGGATTCAGAAAACCATCAAGAACGGGAAATATCAAAAAAGCTGGCGGCAGCTGAAAAGGCCTTTATCGCGAAATGTGTTGATCATGGTATTTCTTGGACGTTGTTTAGGCCAACCTTGATTTATGGGTGTGAAAAAGATAAAAATGTGACAATAATTGCAAAATTTATCTCACGTTTTGGATTTTTCCCTTTAACGGGCAGGGGAGAGGGGTATCGTCAGCCGGTTCATGCCGATGATGTTGCCAAGGCTTGCACGGCGGCGCTGACTTGTCCGAATACCTGTAACAGGGCTTACAATCTCAGCGGAGGACAGATGTTGACATTTAAGGAAATGGTAGAGGCTATTTTCCTGGCCTTGAATAAAAAACCTCGCATTGTAAATATTCCCGAAAAATTGGCTTACTTTCTGTTGAAAGGGGCCTCACTATTTCCTGCCTACAGATTTCTGAACAATGAAATGATAAAAAGAATGGATCAGGACCTCTGTTTTGACTCCTCCGACGCGATAAGCGATTTTGGTTATTCCCCCAGGGGATTCCAGTATCAGCCAGGAAGAAATCCATGAATTTGTTTTATATTTGTCCGAACCAATCTTTTCTCTTTCTTTTATTTTTTACCGGCCTTTTAGTGATTTTATCTATTGGCATTAATCGCTTTATGATTCGCCATATCCGGATAATGGATATACCAAATGGACGTTCTTCCCATAATATGCCGACTCCGACGTGCGGGGGTCTCTCGATTGTTGCAACCTTCCTTGTCGGCGTTGTCCTGATCTTTTTTCTCGCCGATAACATAACAATTCTAAAATGGCATTTCCTGGGCTTTGCTTTCTCCGCCTTGCTGATAGCCGGTATTTCTTTTTACGATGATGTTGAGGATAAACCATATATTATTAAGTTAACCACACAGTTCGTAGCGGTTTTGATTATTTTACTCTTTGGTATAGTAATAGATAAAGTTACCTTACCTTATCTGGGAATAGTGCAGTTAGGCTGGCTGAGCTACCCTATATCATTTATCTGGATTGTCGGAGCTACCAATACGTTCAATTTTATGGATGGTCTGGATGGGTTGGCCGCGGGTACTGCGGTCATTGTCAGCGCCTTTTTTGGCGCAATAACGTTCAGCCAGGGAAATATCTTTGTCTGCATCATCTGTCTCATACTGTTTGCCGGATCACTCGGTTTTCTGACATACAATTTCCCTCCGGCACGCATCTTCATGGGTGATGTGGGCAGCACATTTCTAGGTTTTGTTTTTGCCGTTCTGGCGATTATTGCGGGCCATTATGATTATTCTCACATCTCTTTCTTTGTAATGCCATTATTGCTGTTCAATTTTATCTACGATACCTTTTTTACCTTCGTTCGACGTCTCTTACGTAGAGAAAGGGTCATGGACGCACATCGCACCCATTTATATCAGATCTTTCAGCGGATCGGATACAGCCATCGGACGGTAAGCCTGTTTCACTATTTTATCTGTGCCCTGCAGGGAACAGGCACCTTCTGGATGGTTAATATTGCCGGAAATAAAAGGCTTTTTGTATTTTTACCTTTTCTTGTTTTCCAGATCATTTACTCTATTATCATTATCAGATTAGGCAAGAGAGACGGGTTAATATAGAAAGAACGGGGATTTTTTTGAAAAAAATTAAAACTCAATTTTTCTGTCAGAACTGTGGTCACCAGTCGCCGAAGTGGCTGGGTAGATGTCCATCTTGTGACGAGTGGAACCAGTTTGCGGAAGAAGAAATAAGGGCAACCGATACTGCTGTTTCTCCTGAACTTCAGTTCAATGGGACGCCTCTGCCGATTGACGACATCACCGCAGATGAAAAAGAGAGAATCGAAACAGGGATTGCCGAAATGGACAGGGTTCTCGGCGGTGGAGTTGTTGTCGGTTCAGCTATTTTGGTTGGCGGTGATCCGGGGATCGGTAAATCAACCCTCCTCCTCCAGGTTCTACAGCATCTGGCAGAAAAAGAGATGAAGGTTCTTTATATATCCGGAGAGGAGTCGGCAAAGCAGATTAAACTCCGGGGGACGCGAATCGGAGCCTCATCAAAGAATATCCTCGTCCTCATCGAGATCGCCCTGGAAAATATTATCCGGCAAATTAAAGAATCATCTCCACAGGTCGTGGTAATTGACTCCATCCAGACGGTTTATTCATCCGCACTCTCTTCTGCTCCGGGAAGTGTGGGCCAGGTGAGGGAAACATCGGGCAGACTTATCCTCCTTTCAAAAAAGACAGGGATTCCTGTTTTTCTTATTGGTCACGTAACTAAAGACGGTTCCATTGCCGGCCCAAAAGTTTTGGAACACATGGTAGATACAGTCCTCTATTTCGAGGGGGATGGGGGGCATGCCTACCGGATCATCAGAACCATAAAGAACCGATACGGACCGACCAACGAAATCGGTGTTTTTGAGATGAGGGACAATGGTTTGCAGGAGGTATCTAATCCTTCAGGTTTTTTTCTGACCGAAAGACCGGAAGGGGCTGCCGGCTCAGCAGTTGTGCCGAGCATGGAAGGGACAAGACCGATCCTTGTAGAGATACAGTCTTTAGTTAGTCCCACTAATTTGGGAATGCCGAGAAGGACTGCCATCGGTGTTGACCACAGCAGGGTGTCTCTGCTCATTGCCGTGATAGACAGGATTTGTGGCCTTCACCTCGGTAGTCACGACATCTTTCTCAATGTTGCAGGCGGTATAAAGATAGATGAGCCGGCGGTGGACCTGGGAATCGTATCTTCCCTTGTCTCCAGTTTCCTTGACCGGCCGATTGATTCAGAAACCGTGGTTTTCGGTGAGGTGGGTCTTACCGGTGAGGTAAGAGGGATATCTCAAATGGAAACCAGAATTAAGGAAGCGGCCAGAATGGGGTTCAAACGCTGCATTCTTCCTAAAACTATTGCCTTTAATACAGTGCGTAGTGCGGAAATAAAGCTTTTAAGGATCGGCACGCTCAGAGAATTAATGGAGCATCTATTTTAGTAGAAAGAAATTTTCAACGCCAATAAATAGCAGCCGAGATCACTTCTTCCCAGGGGAAAGATAAGGGAATAATTCCGGTTTAGATAAGGACCGAGGCTTTCTCGTCCAGGAGGAGCGCATGAAAATTCCCCATTTTGTCATCATCAAAGTTATTCTGGTTCTGATTATGACCGCCTGCTTGGCAGAACCGGCACTTTCTTCTTCATCCGGGACTCAGTCCGGGGAGACACAGGAATTGACCCTGTCGCTGGCCGTCAGCATGGCCATGCAGAACAATCCTCTGCTGCGCGCCGCGCAATACGGCCGTGAAATAGCGGATGCACAGGTAGAGGAGGCACAAGCCGGGCGCTGGCCTATGCTCCAATTTTCCGAAACCTTTACCCGGAGTAATAATCCCGTTTTCGCCTTCGGCTCCCTTTTGGAACAGGGTCATTTTGAGCCGTCCAACTTCGACATAATATCTCTCAACAACCCCGATCCCCTGAACAACTTTCGTACGGCTCTCAATCTTCGGGTGCCTATTTTTGATCAGCTGGCATCCGGTACAAGGATCGCCCAGGCACGGATCGGTCAGGAACAGGCCGATCATCGGAACGACCTGTTCCGGCAACAGGTTCGTATGGAAGTCGTTCGCACGTATTACGGGGTCCTCGTCGCCCAGGCCAGAAAAGAGGTTACAGCAGAGGCGGTCAAGATGTCAGAGGCCGATGGCAAGCGCATTCGCGACCGGTTCAACACGGGAATCATCGTTCAGTCCGATCTTCTGGCAGCGGAGGTCCAGATTGCCGATTTTCGCCAGCAGCAGATCCAGGCGGAGGGGGAGCTGGTTACCGCTTATGCCGCACTGAACACAGCGTTGGGTCTGCCGGTTTCAACCCCACAGGATATATCAGGCGTCCTGGCGGAGAAAACATTTTCTGTCGGAGATTTGGAGGAATTACTGCGCTCGGCACTTTTTAATCGTCCCGATTATTCTCACGCCGTTTCAGGCGTTCGCTCTTCGGAAGAATCGGTCCGAGGCGCCTGGGGTCAGTACCTGCCACGGGTGGATTTTTTCACCAGCTATGGCATCAGCGGAAGGGACCTTTCAAGCGGAAGCTCCGACTACATGGTCGGGGCCGGTCTGACCTATAATATTTTTGATCTGGGACGAAGTGGAAAACTGGATCAGGCCCGAGCCTCCCAGTCCATGGCCATTGCCGAGCAGGAACATCTGGCCAACCAGATTCGTTTCGAAGTAATGAGAGCCTATCAACAGTTTATTTCGGCGCAGGGGCGAGTCAAGGTAGCCGGAGGTACGGTCGATCAGGCCCAGGAGGTCCTCCGCATTGTCCAGGACAGGTATCAGACAGGAATGACCACTATCACCGAGGTTCTGCGCGCACAAACCACTCTCGTTCGCACCCGTTTAAATTTGCTGGCAGCCCGATATGAAAAATTCATCGGCTACGCTCAGCTCCTGTTGTCCTGCGGCCAACTGATAGACATTCAGGAGTTTGAATCCTGAGTTTGATTCAGACGCAGACGAACTACGAGTAATAAGATTACGGGGAGATTGTAAATTAAGAGCTTTGCAAGAGCCTAAAATCATTATTTTTTCACCAATTATTTGAGGTCTATAATGAATAGAATAATTATTCTCTTTATCTGTATCTTCCTATTATTATGCACAGGCGGATGCGCAAAAGAGGAGAAAGCGAAGGCTGAAAAAGTACAAGCGGTAAACGGTATAAAGGTTGGAACGGTAGCTTCTTCTACCGTGGAAGACATATACGAAGCCGTGGGCACGGTTCGTTCGAAGACAACAAGCGTTCTTTCATCCCGGATCATGGGCAAGGTATTAAACGTCCATGTTCGCGAGGGTAACAGGGTAAAGACCGGACAACTTCTTGTAGAAATCGACGACCGTGAAGCCGTTGTCCAGATGAGTAAGACCCGCGCGGGTGAACGCGAGAGTAAAAACATGCTTCAGGAAGTGGAAAAAAATATTAAAGCCGCCGAGTCGGCAAAAGGTGCGGCACAAGCCAGTAGCGACCTGGCAAAAGCTACCTTCAATCGCTATCAAACCTTGCTGGAAAGAAAGTCGGTAAGTCGGCAGGAGTTTGACGAGGTTAAGGCCAGGCATCAAGCCGGCGATGCTGAGGTGAATCGGGCAGATGAAATGATCCAGTCTCTTTTCGCAAAAAAGGGGCAAGTCCTGGCCCGAATCGAACAAGCCCAGGCGGATGTAATAAGTGCTCAGTTAACCGCAGGCTACTCGCGGATTACCTCACCGATGAACGGTATTGTCGTTTCAAAACAAGCGGAAATTGGAATAATGGCTGCCCCCGGTATGCCCCTGATTTCCATCGAAGACAATAGCCGGTACCATCTGGAAACAATGGTAATGGAATCACAGATGGGGAAAATCCGGGTGGGCAATCCCGTGCAGGTTGTCATTGATGCACTGGATAGAATGGTTATTCCGGGCAAGGTTTCAGAGATTATCCCCATAGCCGATCCTGCTACTCGAAAAGCCACTGTAAAAATAGATCTCGCGTTTGCGGCTAAAAAAGGCGAAATAAATCCAGTGCTTCGCTCCGGTTCGTTCGGCAAAGCCCTCTTTCCTGCAGGCCAGAGGACCCTGATAATGCTTCCGCCAAAAGCCCTGATCCGGCGCGGCCAGCTTCTGGGAGTTTATGTGATTGATTCAGGTAACATAGCGCATCTGCGGCTGATTCAGACCGGAAAATCATACGGCGATCAGATTGAAGTCGTATCAGGATTGCGCGAGGGCGAAAAGATCGTTATCGAAGGGATTGAAGAGGTTAATGAAGGAAACCGGGTAAAAGAATAAAAAAACCACCGGCGATGAAAACGTAAGGGGGCAGATAAAAAAAAGATATTAGTTATTTTCTCTCTCACGACTTGTGCCTTACAGTTATTGAACCTTTAGGGACTTCTACCGAGAAGACTTATGAAACGCTTAGGTTTAGCCGGAAAACTGGCCCGTGCTTTTATTGACTCAAAACTGACCCCGATGATCATCGCCGCTTCAATTCTCCTGGGAATCGGGGCTGTTCTCCTTCTTCCGAGAGAAGAAGAACCTCAGATCATTGTTCCGATGATCGACCTCTTCGTCCAGATGCCGGGCGCTTCAGCCAAAGAGGTGGAAGAACGTGTCACCAAACCCATGGAGAAACTCCTCTGGGAGATTCCCGGAGTGGAATACATCTATTCCACTTCCGCACCCGGCTATTCCATGGTCATTGTCCGTTTTTATGTAGGAGAAGATGAAGAAAAATCCATTGTCCGCCTGAACCAGAAGATGTTTGCCAATTTTGACCTGATACCTCCGGGCGCTTATCCCCCACTTATCAAACCTCGATCTATTGATGATGTTCCTATCCTCGCCTTGACCCTCTGGAGTGATCAATATGACTCTTTCATGCTGCGACGGGTTGCGGCCCAGCTCCACGATCAGATCAAAGAGGTTCGAGATGTCTCCGAAGTAAAGATAATCGGGGGACAGCAACGTCAGATTCGAGTCGTTCTTGATCAGACCCGAATGGCCGCCCATAACCTGGCCCCCATGGCGATCCTTCCATTTCTGAAGGAAGCTAATCAGCAACTTCAATCCGGGAGTTTTGCTTCGGGAAATAAAGAGTTTCTGGTCGAAAGCGGTGGTTTTTTGACAAGCGCAGAGGAAGTGGGGCGGGTCGTTGTTGGAATTTTTCAGGATAACCCGGTTTATCTGCAGGATATCGCCCGGATCGAGGACGGCCCGGCAGAAGTGACTGATTATGTATTTTTCGGCTCCGGGCCTTCGGCGGCAACCAAGAAAATCGTATCTTCTTCGACCGAACCCAAAAATGCAGTAACCATTTCCGTGGCCAAAAGAAAGGGAACCAATGCCATTGATATCGCCCGCCAGGTCATCGAAAAAGTCCAAATGACCAAGGGCAAGATCATTCCCGCCGGTATGGAGCTCACAGTTACACGCAACTACGGGGAGACGGCAAAGCAGAAATCGGACGAGCTTCTCTTCCACATGATGATAGCCATCATTTCCGTCGCTGTTCTGATCTGGCTGGCCATCGGGATACGTGAGTCGTGCATCGTAGCAATCGCTATCCCGGTTACCATTTCCCTCACCCTCGCGGTTTTTTATCTCTACGGATATACCCTCAACCGCATCACCCTTTTTGCCTTGATTTTCTCCATCGGCATCTTGGTGGATGATGCCATCGTTGTGGTGGAAAACATCGTCCGCCATTACCATCTTCCGACAAACAAAGGGCGCTCGATCATCGACGTCGCCGCCGAGGCGGTTGACGAAGTTGGTAATCCTACTATTCTGGCTACCTTCGCGGTAATTGCCGCTATCCTGCCCATGGCCTTTGTGCGTGGCCTTATGGGTCCTTACATGCGGCCGATTCCCGTGGGAGCCTCTGCAGCAATGATTTTTTCTCTTCTTGTTGCGTTTGTCGTAACCCCTTGGGCCAGCCGCCGTTTCCTCAAGCCGGTCAATTTAGAAACGTATGAGAAAGAAAGTTTCTCTACACGTCTCTACCGAAGGATCATGGGGCCCCTGATTAGAAAAGCCTGGCTGCGCTACGGTTTTCTCCTTCTCGTGGTTCTACTGCTCCTTACTTCCCTATCCCTTTTTGCTTTCAAGATCGTACGAGTGAAAATACTGCCTTTCGACAACAAGAGCGAGTTTCAGGTGATCATTGACATGCCCGAAGAATCGACACTGGAAGAAACAGCCGCCGTCACCAGGGAGATCGGCGAAACTTTGCGGCGGATCCCTGAACTCACAGATTATCAGATGTATATCGGAACGGCTGCCCCTTACAACTTTAACGGTTTAGTCCGCCATTATTTCCTGCGCAAGGGGCCAAATGTTGCCGATATTCAGGTGAACATTATTGCCAAGGAGGAAAGAAAAGCGCAGAGCCACGATATCGCCAAGAAAGTACGTGCCCTGATCACACCCATCGCGGATCGTTACAAGGCCCGCATCAAAGTGGCCGAGGTTCCTCCCGGACCACCGGTATTGCAGACGCTGGTTGCCGAAGTGTACGGGCCGGACTACGGCCGGCAGATTAAGATCGCCGGGGAAATTCGGAACATTATGGAGAAGAGCGAGGGCGTGGTGGACGTAGACTGGTACGTTGAGGACGACCAAACACAATACCGTTTCAAGGTTGACGAAGAGAAAGCTGCTTTGAATGAAGTTTCGGCAGAACAAGTAGCCGCCACTTTGCGCCTGTCCCTGGCCGGGGAGGAAATAGGTCTTCTTCATCAGCCTCAGGAGAAAGAAGATGTCCCCATCCAGTTGCGCTTGCCTCGCAAGGAGCGTTCGAGTCTGAAGGATTTGCAGGAGATTCAGGTCATCGGCCGGAAAGGAAATCTTGTTCCCCTGAGGGAGATAGTGCAGGTAGAAAAGCAGATTGCCGAAAAGAACATTTACCACAAGAACCTGATGCCGGTTGTATATGTTACTGCTGATATGGCCGGTTCCGAAGAGAGCCCGGTCTATGCCATATTTAAGATTAATCAGGCCCTGGACCGTATCGAACTTCCCGAAGGATACCGCCTTGGAAGATACGTAGCCAGTCAACCCTTCAGCACCGAAAAATTTGCCATGAAATGGGACGGAGAGTGGCACATTACCTATGAAGTTTTCCGCGACTTGGGCCTGGCTTTTGCCGTCGTCCTTATCCTCATTTATATCCTGGTCCTCGGCTGGTTCAAATCATTCAAGACGCCCTTTACGATTATGGCGGCGATTCCATTTTCCCTGATAGGAATTATCCCGGCTCATGGGCTTATGGGCGCTTTCTTTACCGCTACCTCCATGATCGGATTCATAGCCGGAGCTGGGATCGTGGTGCGCAATTCCATTATCCTGGTTGACTTCATCCAGATACGCCTGCAACAGGGAATGCCGCTGGCTGACGCTGTAGTAGACGCAGGAGCAGTGCGCTTCCGACCAATGATGCTTACAGCCGCAGCGGTCATCGTCGGCTCCTCGGTAATCCTCTTCGATCCCATTTTCCAGGGGCTGGCCATCTCCCTCATGGCCGGGGAAGTGGCCTCTCTCTTTCTCTCTCGTATGACCGTACCTATTCTCTTTTACTTGAGCGAAAGGCGGAAATAGGATAGACGCTTCTTTTCTTATTTTAACGCACAGGAGTTCCTTTTGAAATTAATGAGGAAATCTGTTAAGGCTGATATCGTTGTTCAGAAATTTGTTTAAATATTTGTCAGGGGAACCGCAAAATGAACCTATATGAGAAAAAATCAGCCGTTCGGCCAGGGACTTCAGCAATCATCGTGGTTTTGGTGACCATGATCTTTCCCCTTGTCCTTACTTCTCCGGCGTATTCTGATGTATTGACTTTGCCTGCCGGCTTAGCGATCGTTATGGAAAAGAGCAGACTGATAAAGATGGCACACTATGGGGAAATGGCATCCGAAGCCGATACCCGGATCGCAAGAGCGAAAATGCTTCCCGATATCAGCGCAACAGGAGGGTATTCTTCTCTGGCGTATCAGCCTGCCGGGTTGTTCGGATCTCAGATGACACCGCTTTCAGAGGAGGATTTTCTTTTTTACAGCCTGAACGTTCAGCAGACACTCTATGATTTCCAGAGAAGCGCTTCACGGTACGAAGAGAGCAAGAAACTGTTGGATGCAAAAAAACTTGATGCAATGAGGGTCCGGAACCTTGTTGCGATAGATTTTGTGCTTGTCTATCTCGATCTTCTCGAATCCGAAAACTTGGTAAAGGTCGCTGAAAAGGAGGTGGAGCGGCTTGAATCCCACCTGCGCGATGCAGAGAACCTCTACGGGGCGGGTGTGATAACAAAGAACGACCTGCTTCAGGCAGAGGTGAAAATATCCGACGCAAGGCAGAGACTCCTGACCGCAAGGAACCTCAGGACGGTGACCGCATCACGGCTGAACAGTATCCTTGTAAGACCTCTGAACAAAAAGGTGCAGGTTGAAGATATCAGAGAAGTGTCGCCGCACCTCATTGAAACGGACAGGGAGAGGGCATGGGAGATTGCGGAAAAACAGAGGCCCGAAGTACGCATAGCCGAAGAAATCACGAATGCCTTGGACCTCGAAAAAAGAGCGGTAAAATCAGAATATTATCCAAAGATATTTCTGAAAGGCGGATATGACTATACGGAAAACCGCTATCAGATCCACGAGGGGAACTGGTTTATGACCATCGGAATGGGGATAAATCTCTTCCAGGGCGGGCTCACGAGGGCGGAAATCTCTAAAATTGATAGTCAGAGAATGAGACTGGTTGAAGAAAAGAACAAATTAATTGATGATATCAGACTTGAAGTCGAGAAATCCCTGCTTGCTGTAAAGACCGCCAGAGATCGTGTAGCTGTATCAAAGAACGCTGTTCAGCAGGCAGAAGAAAATCTCAGTATAAACAGAGCAAAATACGAAGAAGGGGCCGGTACGGCCACTGATGTGCTGGACGCCGTCACCCTGCTGACAGTAGCCGAGACGAATAATTACAAATCTCTTTACGACCTGAAAAAGGCCGAGGCTGCGGTCCTATATGCAACAGGGATGGAACTATCGGAGGTTTATAAATAATATGGATGAAACAAGGCAGGGAGAAGAAGTAAAACAGAATAACAACCGTAAGAGAAATATAACCGCCGCGATCGTATTTTTTGTTATCGCGGTGATAGGATTGATTTCAGTCTTGTTCTATGTCGAATATAAAAACACCCATATTTCTACGGATGATGCCTATATAGACGGAAATATCCATACAATTGCCCCGAAGGTGAGCGGAACAGTAAAGGCCGTACTCGTGAGATCCAATCAGTACGTAAAAGCAGGGGATGTCCTTATTGAGATAGATCCGCTCGATTATGATGTCAGGGTGAATGAGGCCCAGGCCGGCCTGGGTGCCGAAAAGGCGAAGCTTGTGGAGGTTGAAGCAGGGATAGAAACAGCGAGGAAACAATTGGCTGATGCGAGTGCAAAGGCCGATGCCATTAGAGCGATGAATGAGCTCCAGGATGCTCGTCTGGAGCAGGCTGAGAAGGACAAGGTAAGGGCAGAAGGTCTCTTTAAGAAAGAGGCGATGTCGAGGGAAAAATACGAAAATGTGATGACAGCCTATAAAGTGGGGCTTGCCCAGGTTAAGGCCGCAACAGAAGAAGTGAAAAGCTCTATTTCTGCGGTCGCAGCTCAAAAATCGCTCATTAAACAGGCCGAAGCAGTGAAGACCGCTCAATTATTCTCTATAAAACAGAGAGAAGCTCTGTTAGAAACAGCAAAGCTGAACGCGGGATATACAAGGATTTTTGCGCCGGTAGACGGTTATGTGACGAAGAAATCTGTCGAGAAAGGAAACCAGCTCCAGCCCGGTCAGCCGATTATGGCGATAGTTACGCTTGAGGGAATTTATGTGACGGCGAATTACAAGGAGACCCAGCTTGAGAAGGTGAAGACAGGACAGCAGGTCGAGATAAAAGTTGATACCTACCCCGGGAAAAAATTCAAAGGAACGGTGGATAGCATCATGGCAGGCACCGGCGCGGTATTTTCTCTCTTTCCCGCTGAGAACGCCACGGGTAATTATGTTAAGGTTGTACAGAGAATACCGGTTAAGATCGTATTCGATAAGAACACCGATCAGGAGCATGTCCTTAGGGTAGGGATGTCGGTTGTGCCGACGATTTTGACCGGGCAATAGAAATAACGCCCCTGATTCGGCAAGAAAAAAGTATCTGCACGAATGAATAAATGGATTATCGCCCTGACCGTAATGCTGCCGACGCTTATCGAGATTGTCGATACGTCTGTCGTGAACGTCTCGCTGGACCACATACGGGGAAGCCTCTCTGCAGGCATAGATGAGTCGACCTGGACGATAACGGCCTATCTCGTTTCAAACGCGATAATAATCCCGATGACGGGATGGCTGAGCAGGCTCTTCGGCAGAAAGCGCTATCTGATATTTTCGATTATCGCATTCACCATAAGCTCTTTTCTCTGTGGGATCTCGTGGAACCTCCAGAGTCTGGTGTTCTTCAGGATACTTCAAGGTATCGGAGGCGGTGCCATGCAGCCGATATCCCAGGCGATACTTCTTGAGACATTTCCGAGAAAGCAGCACGGCATGGCGATGGCCATCTTTGGCGTGGGAATCATGTTCGGTCCCATTGTCGGCCCTCTTCTGGGCGGCTGGATAACCGACAACTGGTCGTGGCACTGGATATTCTTTATCAATATTCCAATCGGACTGGTTTCGGTTCTCATGGTCCTGTTTTTTATCATCGATCCGCCATACATGAAACGTTTAAAGATGAAAATAGATTACTGGGGGCTGGTTTTTCTTGCGGTTGGACTCGGTTGCCTCCAGATTGTACTTGATAAAGGTCAGAGAGAAGACTGGTTTTCATCGAGTTTCATTACCTGGTTGAGTCTGATTTCTTTCGTTTCACTGGTTCTTTTCCTGATAAATGAGTATTTTGCCAAGAACCCTATCATGCCTCTCAAGACGTTTAAGAATGTTTCATTTACTATAGGGTGCACGATTATGTTCTTTGCGTTTTTCAATCTTTTCGGAAGTATCGTCCTTCTCCCGATATATCTGCAGACACTAATGGGTTATACCGCGACGCTTGCCGGTATGGTCCTGGGGCCCGGCGGGCTGGCCACCCTTATCGCAATGCCAATTGCAGGCAGACTGATAACAAAGATGAATCCGAAAATACTTCTCGCATTCGGTATCATAGTGGCAGCATATTCGACGCATCTCATGTCCCAATTTAATCTGTTTGCTGACTTCAATACAGTAATATGGCCAAGAGTTGTCCTTGGTGTAGGAATGGGCTTTCTTTTCATACCGCTCACCACCACGACGATGTCGGGCGTGAGCAGAGAGGATATGGGAAATGCTTCGGCAATCTATAACCTGCTCAGAAATCTTGGCGGAAGTTTCGGGGTTGCTTTTGTTACCACGATGCTGGCAAGGAGAGAGCAAATACATCAGTTCAGACTCGTTGAACATCTCACCCCCTTTGACCGGAGTTACCAGATAGCAACGCAAAAGGCCGCTGCAATATTGCAATACAGTGGCCTGGATCCATCAACGGCAAATCAGGGCAGTCTCGGCCTGATGTACGGTCGTTTTCTCAAGGAGACCTCGATGATAGCGTTCAACGATACATTCTGGCTCCTGAGCATCTTTCTGATATGCATTGTTCCCTTAGTATTCCTGATGAGAAAGGGAGAAGTTGAAGTATCTGCGGGTACGCCTTAAGATATGTTTTTCATCCTTCCTGAAGGTATAAGAGAAATGACAAGCAAATAACAACCATCTAAATAGTATCTGATCGTGAGAGACGCTTTAATGATAGGCAAAGATGGCGACATGATTGAATTCTTTCGGTTCGTCCAAGTCAGGATACGTGACTGCTACGCCACTTCCGATCATGACGTAAGGCTCGGGAAGTTCCTTTACCCTTGAATCAGCCACCACAACTTTGTCAGCGCGTTGAGTAAACAGATTCAAGAGAGATAAATTATGCGCATCAGCAGCAAGAAATGAACTACCCCGCAGCAAGCTGACGGGGTATCAAAAAAAGGAATACTTCATAAGAGCGAAGCAAGCTTCGGGGAATTAGACCCGTAGAGATTAAAGAAAAACTCATGGTTAGACATTTACTCCTCAGGGCAAATCCACAGAATCTGCTCTTTGCTGACAAAAACAACCTTCCCACTTGTGCCGCCGGGAGTCGTAGCATCAAATAAGACGACAAAGGGATCTTCACCCATATTAAGAAGATCGGAGACTCTGTCATAATTTTTTAGATTAATCTTGCCCTTAACGTGAGATCCATCCGTCAGGCGGATATTTACTTTAGATATTTTCGCTTCCGGCATGATTACGCCTCCATTGTGAATCGTCCAGATTATTACACAGTGAAAACTAGAAAGCTACATTAAAACATTAAATGAATTTTACCAAGATACTTTTCGGGAAGCGTTGACGGCAGTCATTTCTGGTCACTCGGATTGGCGGGTGAGGATAAATTTGGTAACACCGAGACGGACTGCCAACGGGAAGCTTTTCGGGATCGGCACGCGTAGAAAATTACCGGAGTATCTCTTTTAGCAGAAGAAAATTTTCAACACCACATAAATAACAGCCGAGATCATCGCTGAGGCGGGAATCGTCAATATCCACGCCCAGACAATACTGCCGGCTACTCCCCAGCGAACGGCAGTTATGCGTTTCACTGTACCAACTCCAACAATGGCGCCGGTAATGGTGTGGGTTGTGCTGACGGGAATACCGGCGAAGGAGGCTCCGATAATGGTAATGGCCGCTGCGGTTTCTGCACAAAAACCCCCTATAGGTCTAAGCCTTGTGATTCTCGTGCCCATTGTCTTGACGATACGCCACCCTCCTGTCATGGTTCCCATGGCAATGACAGCATGACAGAGGATAACAACCCAGAAAGGAATATAAAATGTCGGCCCCAGAAGACCTTTGTTATAGAGAATAATAGCTATTATACCCATGGTTTTTTGGGCATCATTCATCCCATGACCGAGACTGTATGCTGCCGCAGAGAAAAGCTGTAACTTGCGGAATATCTTATTCGATCTGGCAACACTGGAACGGTAGTTGATGTTCAGCACCAAGATCATTATGGCCAGTCCTAGCGCCAAACCGATTGTGGGAGAAAGAACGATAAAAACGGCGGTTTTTGTTATGCCTGCAAATACAAGTACCGAGGATCCCCCCTTTACCAGACCCGCACCGATAAGACCACCGATAAGGGCATGGGAAGAACTGCTGGGCAACCCGAAATACCAGGTGATAATGTTCCAGGCAATAGCCCCTCCCAGCGCGGAAAGGATGATAGTGTTTTCAATAATGTCGGGATTGACAATGCCGGTACCAATGGTATGAGCAACCTGGACACCTATCAGAAAGGCAGCTATGAAATTGAAGAAGGCCGCCCAGATGACAGCATATCGCGGTGAAAGAACTCTGGTGGAAACAACGGTGGAAATCGAATTCGCAGCGTCATGAAAACCGTTGAGAAAATCGAAAGCAAGAGCCACCAAAACGAGAAAAATAATAAAAGCTAAAGAATCAAGCATTTTTCAGAACGATACCTTCTACAACATTTGAGATATCCTCGCAGATATCCAGAGCTTCTTCGATTCTTTCAAGTATTTCCTTCCACTTAATCAGCTCGAAGACATCCTTTTCATGTTCAAACAGAGAGGCCATTGCTGTCCTCAGGATATAGTCACCTTCATTTTCCAAAGTATTGATCTCTATACATGCCTCTAAGATCATTTTGGCATTCTTCATATCCCTGAGACCATGAACTATTTTTTTTATTATTGCGATGGCCTCATTTAAAATCTTAGCCTGATCAACGATCTCTCTGGACGGTTTTTTGACCTTATAAAGATGCATCCTTACGGCTGAGGCCTCAATCATATCGAGAACGCTGTCCATCTTATTGACCAATTTATAAATATCTTCACGGTCTAAAGGAGTGAGGAAAGTCTTGTGCATCTTCTCATAGGTTGTATGAGTGATGATATCTGCCTCATGTTCTATTTCCTTTATTTTTGCAGTCCTTACTTCAGAATAATCAGAACTTTCAACCATTTCCAGGAAGAGTAGCCCCCCCTCTTCGATCTTCTCCGCAAGTTCCTCAAAATAATCAAAAAATCTTTCTTCCCTGGGTATGAATCGCATCAGTTAACTCCTTCAATGAATGTGCTAAATAACATAATTATTCCACAATGTTAAAAACAAAAGCTGGCCGGAAACCAAGCAGCCTGTCAATCATTTCTGTGAGGTTCAGGAAAAGATGCACAACAATAATATTGTACCCTGATTCAAAAAGGCCATGGGAAACTACCACGACCTGAACTCGGTATAGTTCTCTTACTCGGCACCAGAGACCAAGTAGAATTTCCTCTGTCGCTTTACTCCTGTTGTTAAAATATCTCAATATATTTTTTGAGATTACTGAAAAAGCTGCTCCTTCCCAGCTGCCTGAAAACCCATCTCTTCATCAACAAAGGAAAGGATGATTCCCCCAACAATAAACAGGAGAACGAGCGATAAAATTCCATTCCGACTGGATCCGGTAACCAGACCGACAGTCGCAAAAAGTGAAGGGCCGATGATACTGGCGAATTTAGAACTTACATCGTAGAAACCGAAGAACTCAGCCGTCCTGCCCAAGGGAATCATTCTTCCGAAAAGGGAGCGACTAAGGGCCTGACTGCCCCCTTGTACCGTTGCCACGAGGAAAGCAAGAATCCAGAAGTGCAGAGCCGATTGTATGAAATACGCACCAACGGCAATGAGGGCATAGATGAAAAGGGCCAGATAAATTGAACGCTTAGCACCCAGCTGGGAGGCCAGCCACCCAAAAACGATGGTAAAGGGAATCCCGACAAATTGCACCATGAGAATCGCTCCCATAATGTGCTCCTGGCCGATACCGATCTCCCGTCCAAATAAGGCCGCCATGATAATAACAGAGGCGATACCATCATTATAGAACCAGAAGGCAATGAGAAACTTGAACAGCTCACGGTAACGCCGAATATCCTGTAAGGTATGCTTTAATCTCTGAAAACTTGCCCGCAAGGAATTACTGCTCTCCCCTGCCTTTATTATCGCCGGTAGTTCATTTACATACCGAAAAAGAGGAATAGAAAAGATAGCCCACCAGACGGCCGCAGACAGAAATGAGAGGCGTGAACCACTCTGTGCATCAGGAATGAAAGAAAATCCCGCGAAATGGACGATGCCCGGATTGATCATAATGATATTGATGCCTAGCAGTAATCCACCCCCCAGGTAACCGAGAGCATATCCTCTGCTGGAGACCTGATCTATGCGGTCCATTCCTGCAACAGAAGGAAGCAAAGAATCATAAAAGATATTTGCACAGGACCAACCTAATAGAGCTATAATGTATAAGAAAGATGCCGTTTTCCAGTCACCGACTCCAATAAAAACCATTAAGGCAGTGAAAAAAATACCGCCAGCGGCAAAGTACATCAGGAATCGTTTACGGGCACCGGAATAATCTGCCATGGCACCGAGACCCGGTGCCATAAGAGCGACTAAAAGCATGGCAGTTGTGTTGGTATAACCCCAGTAACTTGTTGCCGTAGTCGGTGGAAGATCACGTGCCGCTACGGTACCGTAATAAACAGGAAAAATCACCGCCATGATAGTAGTCGCAAAGGCCGAATTGGCCCAATCGTACATACACCAGGCATTGATGGCCTTACGATTCGTATAATTATTCCTCTTAACTTCCCTTTCTTTCAACTTCAGTTACCGATTCTTCCAGCCCAGGTCCAGATTCATATCTTTTGGGGCAGTGAGTTTTATGTTGGTAATAATAAATTTCTTCCTCCCCGGCGCAAGGTCAAAGTTCCAGATAAGTGTTGATGAGTCTTGTTCGGAAGGGGAAGGTTCGTGCTGTAAAGACAGTTTAATCCTTTCATCCTGCGGTTGAGGTAAGGGTTCCTCTACGCGAATCGTAACGGGAGATGTCCTGGCATTTTGAACATCAATACGCCATTCCCATGTATAAGTTTGTTTGTCTTGCAGAAACGTCTTTTCACCCGATTTTTTAGAAACTAAAACCAGGTGGGCTGTAACGAGCGGATCCACTCCGAAAAAGAAAGTTTCCTCCTGTCCCGTAAAGGAAAATTGACGATTTCCAAGAATAGCTCCGTCTATCATGAATGTAGCCTTCCCCCGGGGAATCTCCCTCGGCTCCGGGAGATTGACAGCAGCTCTGACAAAAGCTTGATCGCTCAGGCTGGGTCTTACCAGATAGTTAAAGTCAGCAGGCCAGGCATCTTCCTGTATTTTCATCCGTTGTCGCGCTCCTGTCGTTATATTTTTCTTACCCAACTGCCAGAGAGAAAAAGTGCTCTGCCTTATTTGCTTTGGTTCTAAGTCGAGCGCTTCTGCCATGATACCCGCATCTGAAGGTGCCTGCATTTCTGCTTTATAAGCCTTCCGCGCACCTTTGAATCTTATTTCGGGAAGGGGTTTGATGATCCAGGGCGGGATACCGGGCGGTGCAATTGATGATGTAGGCTGAAGCGTAGCAATGCTTATGTTAACCTCGTTCCAGTCCTGTCCCGAGCTTTGCCATATCTCTGCTTCCCATGAAAATAATATCCGTTTTTCCCGCGGTCTGGCGTCAAGACGGTACAGAGGTAACCAGCCACAGCCGGACATGGAATAGGTGTATGTTAATAATGCTTCTTGAGCTTTAGGGCCGGCTAATAACACTTCTACCTCCCAGATTGTTTCCTTTTTTCCCGCCGTCCGGTTCAGCTCTTCCTCCAGATCCTTAATCTGTTTGTTGAGCTTTTCCAGTTCCGGTTCTGAAGACAGTTTGCTTTGGTATGCCTCCCGGATATTTTTACCTATTGCAGAAGCCATATTTGAGGCATCGGGGATCGTCTTTGTTTTTGTCTTGGTCTGGGATTGCCAGAACTGAATCTGAGTTTCGAGAGAAAAGATGAAAGCTTGAAGTTTATTTCTTTCGGTTTTAAGATTATAGAGCTGTTTACGTAATTCTTTAATTTTAGCTTGGTCCTGACGGGCGACTTGCCGCCACGTCTGATCTTCGATTCTCAGCTCTGTTCCTTTTGTCAATCGGGTAACAAGCGAATCCGGATCAGCTTGGCCTGGAAGGGTGAAAACGGCTCTCTGTAAATCCTTGCCCTCCGGCCGGAGATTAACTTCAGTAACCTCAAGTACCCGGGCAGAATCCGGAAAGAGGGTAACTTCTTTTGTTACGGCCACGGCATTGGAATTGGCAATACATAAAAAAATGGCAATCGCTACCGTCAATCTCCATACAGAATGTTTCACCATTTTTGCTCCTCCTGTATTTATTGATAAATTAGGCTAATCATGTATTGAGACTCCTCTTGATTCGGACAGCTATCTCCCTTACCTTTTCCATAACCCCCTCTTCATCAATCGTTAAAAGCCGGCGTTCCTGCATGACTATTTTACCGTTGATTAAGACAGTATCCACGTCAGCTCCGCCAATCGTATAAACAAGATGAGAATATTCATTATAAATAGGCGTAAGATGAACTTTATTCAAATTTATAATGATAATATCTGCCTTCATGCCAACTTTAATACAACCAACAAGGTTTTCTGCACCAAGAACGGCGGCCCCATTATGAGTTGCCATCCGGATAACTGTTTCCGCATCCATCACTGTCGGGTCAAGTCTGGCTACCTTATGGAGTTTGGCAGTTGTATCCATCTCCTGAAACATATCAAGATTGTTATTGCTGGCACAACCATCCGTTCCCAGTCCCACGATAATACCCCCCCTGATCATGTCAGGCACAGGGGCTATCCCGGAAGCAAGTTTCATATTGCTTTCCGGATTGTGAACTACTTTACAACCATGATCAGCAAATATACGTATATCTTCCTCGTCCATACAGACGCAGTGAAAAGCTATCAGATGTTCGTCAAGGTAACCGATATCCTTCAGAAAAGATACAGTTCTTTTCCCAAGTTTCCGGCTTAATTGTTCCAGCTCCGAGAGGTTTTCAAGAAGATGAACGCCACAGGAAACGTTGTAACTGTCGGCCAGGGCTTTCGCATCAATGAGAAGGGAAGGAGAACAGGTATATAACGCGTGAGGTTCAACGATAATATTGATCAGCGGATCATCCGCCCATTTTTCCAGGAGCATCCGGGTGTATGCCAATCCCTCGGCCGGTGTCTTAGCATTGGGAGAGGGAAAATCAAAAAGAACTTCCCCGAGGAAACATCTTATACCTGCCTGTTTGGCTGCTCTGGCCGCCTCATCTTCAAAGATGTACATATCACAAAAAGTAGTCGTACCGGACTTGATCATCTCCGCACATGCCAGCAGGCTTCCCCAGTAGACCAGCTCTTTATTGACATTTTTTGCTTCCGCGGGAAATATGTAGTTGTTCAACCAGTCCAGTAACTCACGATCATCTGCGATACCTCTGAAACAACTCATGGCAGCATGGGTATGGCAGTTAATGAGACCCGGCATAACCAGACAATCTTTTGCATCAACGACTTCCTTAGAAATATACCGGCTGGATATCAGTTCTCTTTCTCCGATGGCGATGATTTCCTCTCCCTCTATGGCAATGGCTCCATCTTGAATCACCGTCCCTTTCACATCCATCGGCACGATCCTTCCCCCGGAAATAATTTTACTTACTTCCTCCATCTTCACGCGTCTCCTTTTTGTGATGTTGCCCTTTCTTTATACCATTCATTTAGAATCTTGACACATATTTTTAGAAACAATATATAAAATCAAGTGGTATGAACGCCGGACGTAATAAGCAATGTATGCAAAAGAGAATGACCTTCCCCTTGACACATAAGGCCCTTTAGCCTATACTCCCCTCAACTAAAAGTGGATCGGAAGCTGACCATAATTCCGCCTCTAAGATCGGCTTAAATAAGAGGAAAAGGATGTCTTTAGAAACAAAGGGCTCTTTGGAACTGGAGAGAGAAGTATTACAGCGAAATATCTGCACTTTGTGTGGAGCCTGTATGGGGATGTGTCCTTATCTGGTTGCCTTTAAGGGAAGGGCGGTATTACTGCATGATTGTGATCTATCACAGGGGAGATGTTATACTTTCTGCCCCAGAACCTCTGTTGACCTGGATCTGGTTAGTCAGGCGACATTTGGTGTCTCCTACGGGATTGAGGCACTGGGAACAGTATCGGAAGTGATCATGGCAAGATCCAGTGATGCTCAAGTCAGATCAAAGGCACAGTACGGGGGTGTTGTGAGTTCTCTTATCTCCTTTGCTTTGAAAGAAGGATATATTGACTCTGCTGTCTTAACCCTTACTAAGGATAACCATCTCCCTGGTGGAGTATTGGTCCGAAATGAAAGAGAAGTACTTCGATGCTCCGGTTCCAATTACGTAGCTTCTCCTACCCTGGAGGTGTTCAACCAAGCATCTAAAACTGAAGTACAGAAGATCGGGGTTGTCGGCACCCCCTGTCAGGCTTTAGCTTTGGGTAAGATGAAGGCTTCTACCCTTGAGGATAGAAATAACATAGATAAGCTCAAACTGGTGATCGGGCTTTTTTGTACCTGGGCGCTTGACTATAAGGATTTCATGAAGTTTCTGCAAAGAGAAGTCACCACCACAGAAGCCGTAAAATTTGATATTCCACCTCCTCCCGCAAATGTATTTGAAGTCCACACTTCGTCTGATCATATCTCTTTCCCCCTTGACCAGATCAGAGGTTTTATCAGAAAAAGTTGTCATTACTGTTTGGATATGACTGCAGAATTTGCTGATATCTCTGTAGGGGCAGTGGAAGGAACAGAAGGATGGAATACGGTTATCATCAGGAACGAAAAAGGGAAGGAATTGGTCGAAAGAGCTGCCGCTAAAGGGGCTATCGAAATCGACCAGCTTCCAATGGATAAACTGGAGCATCTTAAGGAAGCTTCATTAATGAAGAAGAAAAAGGCGTTGCGGGCTATTGTAGAACGTACCGGAGATAGAAATAATTTATTGTATCTAAAAATGGGCGAGGATAAAATAGGAGGCCTTCTGTCCTGAAAGACAAGCAGGACCAAAGCTATAGAGAGGGTCGAATCTGTATTTATAACCTTTCCTTTAGACTTGTAGCCTGGGTGGCGGAATTGGTAGACGCAAGGGACTTAAAATCCCTCGGTCCTCGAGGCTGTGCGGGTTCGATTCCCGCCCCAGGCACCATGATTTCAAGGTGATAACCGCCGATGTATTGATCTTTCTTTTTTTCTCTGAGTTTCTTTCATTCTACTCTGCTTGCTCCTGTTTAATTGTAAGAGGCGGCAACCTTCACCCTTAAGTTGGTTTATTTTTTTTGGCTATCAGTTTTACTTATTTTGAAAACTGTAAAAATCTTTTTGGGAGAACGATATGCAGCGTCAAATTACCGTCAATTTAGGCAATCTCATTCTTTCACTTTCTGATGCTATGGATTTGGCCAGTCCGTCATTAGTTCAACATCAGCAAAGGACGGCATTTATTGTATGGGAAATGGGAAAAGCTGCAAGTCTTTCAAATGAAAGTTTGGAAAATAATTTCATAGCAGCACTGCTTCATGACATCGGCGCTTTTTCAGTGGAAGAAAAACTCTCCAGCCAAGACGTTGAAGCCGAAAATAGCGAAAATCATTGCATTCGTGGTGAAATTTTACTCAGTACCATAAAATGGCTGAAGGACCCGTCAAAAATAATCAGATTTCATCACAAAGAATGGCAACACTGGAAAGAATCGATTGAAAATCCTTTTGTTTTGGGATCGCAGTTATTATTTCTTGCCGGCTACCTCGAACGTAAAATAAAGCGGGATACCTACATCCTTCATCAGCATGAAGATATTATCTCGGAAATAAAAGCTTTGTCCGGCTCCTCTTTTCATCCACGGGTCTTAGATCTTCTCCTTATGGTCTCTGACCGCGAAGAATTTTGGCTGGACCTTGTTTCTCCCAGGTTATATTCACTTCTCCTTAATGAAGGTCCTTTCAGAAAAATGGAAATAGGCTTTTCTGATATATCATTGATATCAGAGCTTTTTCGAAATATAATTGATTTCCGTTCTCGTTTCACCTCAACACATTCTTCAGGTGTTGCCGCAGCTGCCTCTATGCTATCAAAAATTTTTGGCATGACGGAAACGGAAATAGGGCTTATGGAAGTTGCAGGTAATTTGCATGATCTAGGTAAATTGGCCATACCCAACAGCATTCTGGATAAGCCTGGCGAACTTGACAAAAAAGAGACTGCCATTATGAAATCACACACATACTACACTTATTCTGTGATTAATACTATCGGAGGTCTCCAGCAGATTGCGGAATGGGCTGCTTATCACCACGAAAGACTTGACGGTTCCGGATACCCTTTTCGTTGTACAGCAGCTGAGTTAAGTATCGGGGCACGAATATTGATGGTCGCAGATACATTTACCGCGTTAGCAGAAAACCGACCATATAGAAAATGTATGGCCAAAGAGGAAATTGTTCGAACCATTAGACAGCTTTCTGATTGCCGGCTTTTTGATGCCAGAATTGTTAATCTTCTTCTTGATAATTATGAGGAAATTTTCTCCTACACAGTTGAGAAACAGGCTATTGCAAGAGAGTTCTATGAAGAGCAATTTTCTTCTATTCATTAATGAACTCTATCTTTGTACCTTTCTAGTTAAAAATAAAAAATCCTTCCCGATAAAATCCTCAGGAATCACTTTTTACTTCCAAACCATAGCTTTTAATCTTTCTGTGGAGATTGCTACGTTCCAAACCAATAACCTCCGCCGTTCTTGACACATTTCCTTCATTCTCCCTCAGTTTTTTTGCAAGATATTGCTTTTCAAAATTCATCTTTGCCATCCGGTAAGAATTTACAGCATACCACTCATTATCACCATCACCATCTTGGCTCTCTTTACCCAGAGGAGGAATATCACTTTTAGAAATTACGTTTGAGGGAGTCATGATAACCAATCTTTCAATAATGTTCTTCAACTCTCTAACATTACCGGGCCAGTTGTGTTCCCTTAATACAGCCAAAGCATCTTCCGTTATTGATTTTTCAGGCTCTCCCTCTTTCAGAGAAAAGTCCATCAAAAAATGACTCGCTAAAAGAGGAATGTCATCTTTCCTCTCCCTTAGAGGTGGAACCCTTAAAGGTATTACATTGAGCCGATAGTATAGATCCTGCCTGAATCTCCCCTCTTCCATCTCCTTTTCAAGTTCCTTGTTAGTGGCGGCAAGCACCCGAACATCCGTGGGAATAAGTTTGGATCCACCTACCCTCTCAAACTTTTTCTCTTCAAGGATCCGAAGAATCTTCGCCTGAGCTTTCAGGCTCATATCAGCCACTTCATCGAGAAGAATAGTTCCCTCATTGGCCAGATCAAACTTTCCCTTTCTTTTTTCCGTAGCTCCGGTAAATGCCCCCTTCTCATGGCCAAAAAGCTCGCTTTCTATCAATTCTTCAGGTATAGCAGCACAATTAACCTCAATAAATGGTTTATGAGCCCTTTTACTCTGCCTGTGGATCGACTTGGCGACGAGTTCCTTTCCCGTACCATTTTCACCCATAATCAAAATCCATGCATTGGTCTGGGCTATAAGGTTAATTGTTTCTTTTAATTCCAGAATCGGCCCGCTTTTACCGGTAAGTTCGTATTCCCATGCAATTTTTTGCTTTAATAATATATTCTCCTCTTCTAAACGAATCATGTCCGACACATGATTTGTAACGAGGAGTACTTTTTCTAAAGAGAGAGGTTTTTCAAGAAAGTCAAAAGCTCCAAGCTTCGTTGCCTTTACCGCTGTTTCAATTGTTCCATGACCAGAAATCATCACCACGCGCATTTCGTGATGTTCAGACATTATTTTTTTGAGCGTCTCAATTCCATCGATCCCCGGAAGCCATATATCGAGAAAAACAAGGAAGGGAAGTTCCTCCTTAATGATCTTCAATGCTTCCTCTCCACTCCCTGCGGTAATGACCTCATATCCCTCATCTTTTAGAATAGCCCCCAGAGAGCGACAGATACTTTCTTCATCATCTACGATCAATATTGTTTTATGCATCACTAGTTTTTAAGCCTTTCACACATGAGTTACCGGTAACTCAATGGCAATAATGGTCCCGCTGGGAGTATTGTCTCTTACGCTTACATGACCATCATGATCCGATATAATCGAGTTTACAATAGCAAGTCCAAGACCTGTCCCGGTCCTTTTGGTTGAAAAGTAGGGTTCAAACATCTTCATCTTATAACCGGCTGGTATGCCGGGACCATTGTCAGCGACCTCTAACATCGCCTTTCGAATAGTCTTATCATAAGAGGTCCTGATCTCGATGCGACCATCTTTTTTATCCACTGCGAAAACAGCGTTATCCAGGAGATTGATCATAACTCTTTTTATCTGTTCCGGATCAAGATTTAACTCCGGTATATCAGTCCCTTCATTTAAATCAAAATGTACATCCTTATGAGCATCCTGAAATAGAGCAACAGAATCCCTTATAGTTTCATTAAGATCATTAGGAGATAGATTGGTAACCGGCATCCTTGCATAGTGGGAAAACTCGTTGACCAGTTTTCTCAGTACCTCGACTTGATCGATGATGGTCTTGGTACATTCATAAAATACAGGTGCATCGTCACCCATTTTTTCACCGTACTTCTTCTGCAACCGTTGAGCAGAAAGTTGAACCGGTGTCAACGGGTTTTTTATCTCATGAGCTATCCTCCTTGCCACCTCCCGCCATGCCGCTGCTCTCTCCACCTTCTGAAGTTGTGTGAGATCCTCAAAGACTGCCACCATGCCAAGCTCATTTTTATCATCATCTTTTATAACACTTACTGTTGTTAAAACCATTATCCTCCTGTCTTTAAGTACTAATTCGATCTGTTTTTCTACAAAACCATCCCCCTTTCTCCCCATCTCCTTAAGCAATTCATTGACTATAGCCATATGTTCAGGACTTAAAGCGTCTTTATAATGTCTGTGGAGAACTTTTTCCGTCTTTATGCCGAGCATTTTTTCAGCAGCCCTGTTGACGGTTGTTATAACGCCGCCTTTATCAACAGAAATAATACCAGCAGAGACATTCCTGAGGACTGTCTCCATGTACTTTCTCCGCTCTTCGATATCCATATTGGCCTGTTTTAGTCCTTTATTGCTTTTCTTTAAATCCTCCGTCATCTGGTTGAAAGAACCGACTAGAACCCCTATTTCGTCATCGGCCTTGATATTTATACGGTGGTCCAGATCTCCCTGAGCTATCTTGCGCGTTGCCTCTGCCAAGTCCTGGATGGGAACTGTTATGCTCTTGGCTAAAAAGACCCCAAACCAAGTGGCGGAAAAAATGATCAATAGAGTTACGATAAAAAGTATAATTATATAGCTGAATTTGACGGGATTTTTTAAAAGGTGCAATTGTCTGTATCTCTCTGATGTTTTGGAAATAACGGCTATGTTATCAACTAACTCTTTAGGGATACGGTAACTGACAACAACCACGCCGATAACCTCTTTAGGAGATATATAGGAATATATAGGAGTTAGACCACTGATTAAGTCTCCATCATCTGATGACTGGATCGTGGAAGTTTCCTTTCCAACAAAGACGTCTTCCAGAATCTTAGGAGTCAATGGTACAGGATTGATACCAGGGCTGTCTCGGTCGCTAACAACTAAAGTTTCCCTTCGACTATCAAAATATACCGCAAGTATCCCTAATCCGTAGCTCTCCTGTCTCTGCTCTATCAGGGTTCTCAGGTAACCTTTCTTTTCCAGCTCATAAAGGCGATTTTTTGTAATGTCAGAACTTATTTGTCCTGCATAGTGTTTTGCATGTTCGGCTGTTTGCTGGTAATAAACCTGTGCAATTTCAAGGGTTTTATTAAGAGCACTCCCTATCTTCAAATTAAACCAGTTATCTATACTATGGGAAAGAAAGTTGGTTGCGAGCAAAAAGAGAAGTGCTGCAGGAATCAGAGATAGGATTACAAAGGCTGCTACTAGCTTTGTTCGAAGCTTTGACCCAAGTATTCCGCGTCTTCGTTCATAGATCAGTTTAACAACATTCCTGACAATTAAGAAAATGAGGAGAATAATCAGGATGATATTGACATTTATTAAACCAAAGATGAACACATTGGTCGAAGTAGGAAGGAGGTCTTCCCCACGAAAAAAATAACTTTCGAGAAGAATAGCAAGAACGATCATAAAGAATATTACAACAATGATGATACGTTCTCTCCGACGCTTTTTCGCTTCCCCAATGTCAATGTAATGATGACTTTTCATCATAAGCGATAAACAAATTCCTGTCGGTACCAGTTGGTTTCAAAATCCCACAGGGAAATGAAAAAATCCATATGTAGAGGTAGATGCACCTTATCCATTTCTGCCTTTACCGAAATGTAATATGTTTTATTCTTCTTGAGATTCTTTGTAGATGAAACAATGACCCCATTTAAATCCGCCATAGCCCGCTTTGCGCTATCAAAATCCTGAAATTCTGCCGATTTCTCCTGCCCATTTATTGAAGAAAAATTAAAATTTTTCTTCACGCTATCATATTTAATTGTATGGCTTATAACCAACCGGGATATGTTTTTATCGAGCCAGTGTATCCGCTTTTGATAGAGGTTAACTAAAAAAGTAAATGTTGTCGGAACACCCGCCAGAATAGCCGATTCCATATCCTTCGTGAAACAGTTTGTTACTCTTGCGTAAACCACTATATTTCCCGCACTGCTGGTGAGCATAAAGTCTGCGATCTTTGCCTCCCTTTGCTGAAAGTACCAGCAGGAAAGAACAAGTAATAAACAACAGGCAAGAAACACGATGGAAAGAATAGTTTTTTTGAGCATAAACGACCTCTCTTTTTGCCTTTTTGAATATGACAAAAATTTCAGACTTAGGACAAAGATAAACAGTATATTGTGCCAAATATACTAAGAAATCGGACGCTAAAAGGCAAGTCCAATTTATAGCGATGTCAGAAGCAAGTAACCTGTCCGGAGTTGTAGCACATAATCTGTCCGGTTTAGGATAGCTGCTGTTGGAGGTGGCCGATGAGACGGACAGAGTTGCTACAGGAGATCCGAGCGATGCGATTTAAAGAGGTATATGCGGGTTGGACAGAGAGCAGATTGACACAGGAGGAAGCAGCACAGATATT
>JBAZOY010000015.1:0-43703 GCA_041648505.1 Syntrophales bacterium
CAAGATGCTGTACCTTTCCGCCACAAGTGACTCGGCCGGCGCCTCCCGTATTGAGTTAACCTTTGCTCCGGGGACCGAGCCGGATCTCGCCTGGTCCAAGGTGCAGAACAAGCTCCAACTCGCCATGGCGAGCCTGCCCGAGGTGGTCCAGCGCCAGGGTGTCACGGTCGGAAAGGCCACCAGGAACTGGCTGATGATAGTGGGCCTGATCTCGGAAGACGGCAGCATGGACGGCAACGACCTGAGAGACTATGCCCAGTCAAACCTCGAAAAGGTGCTGGCCCGGGTACCCGGTGTGGGCGAGGTGGAAAACTTCGGATCGCAGTATGCCATGCGCATCTGGCTCAACCCTGATAAACTCACCGATTACCACCTGACGGTGGAAGATATCATCACAGCACTTCGGTCTTATAACGTGGAAGTCTCCGCAGGCCAGTTCGGCGGAACTCCGGCAGTCGAAGGCCAGCGCCTGAACGCTCCCATAATCGTCCAGAGCCTGTTGAAAACCCCGGAGGAGTTTGGGGACATCCCCCTCCGAGTCAATCCGGACGGCTCAACTGTGCGGGTCAGGGATGTAGGGCGGACGGAACTGGGAACCGACTTTTACGATATCGTAGCCTATTACAACGAAGGAAAACCCGCTGCCGCTCTCGCCGTCAGGATGGCTGCCGGCGCCAATGCCTTGGATACGGCCGACGCTGTCAAGCAAAAAATGGAAGAGCTGAGCAGGTACTTTCCTCCCGGTATGAAGGTCGTCTACCCCTATGACACCACCCCCTTCGTGAAGGTAGCCATAGAAGAAGTGGTCAAGACCCTCTTCGAGGCAGTTCTTTTAGTCTTTCTGGTCATGTGGCTTTTCCTGGGAAACATCCGCGCCACCCTGATCCCCACCATCGCCGTACCGGTAGTAATTCTGGGGACCTTCGGTGTGCTCGGGCTATTCGGTTTCTCCATCAACATGTTGACCATGTTCGCCATGGTACTGGCCATTGGCCTGCTGGTGGATGACGCCATCGTAGTAGTTGAAAACGTGGAACGTATCATGCGTGAGGAAGGACTCCCGCCCAAAGAGGCCACTGCCAAGTCCATGGAGCAGATTACAAGTGCCTTGATCGGCATCGGCCTCGTGCTTTCGGCGGTGTTCGGTCCTATGGCCTTTTTCGGTGGCTCCACCGGAGTCATCTATCGCCAGTTCGCTGTAACCATCGCCGCCGCTATGCTCCTCTCAGTTGCGGTGGCACTCATTCTGACACCAGTTCTGTGCGCGTCGCTTCTCAAACCGGCAGTAATGGAACAAGAATCGGCGAAAAGTAAGGTCTCTTTCCTGCGGCATTTTTTCCTCTGGTTTAACCGCGGCTTTTACCGCTTCAGAGACCTTTGCGTAAGGCTGGTCGGCCACTCTCTTTCGAGGAAACTGCGTTACGTTTTCGTTTTCCTTCTGATTGTAATAGCGATGGCATTCCTTTTTATGAGGATGCCAACGAGCTATCTCCCGGATGAAGACCAGGGAATCCTGTTTGCCCAGATCATCATGCCGACGGGTACGACCCTGGAGCAGACACAAGAGGTCGCGGATAAAGTCCAGCACTATCTGATTGAGAACGAAAAAGAAGCTGTGGAATCCTCTATGGTGATTTCCGGCGTCGGCTTTTCAGGAAGGGCACAGAACAACGCCATAGTTTTTACCAAAATGAAGGACTGGAAGCTTCGTAACCGGCAGGATTTGAGGGTCAAGGCCATTGCCGGAAAAGCCATGGCGCATTTTTCCAAGTTTCGCGGCGCCATGGTGTTTTTCTTCCCGCCACCTTCCGTTTTGGAACTGGGTCAGGCCGGCGGTTTCGACTTTCAATTACTGGATCGTGGCGGCATAGGCCACGCCAACCTGATAGCGGCCCGTAACCAGCTTCTCGGTATGGCAGCGCAGGACTCCAAGTTAGCGAATGTTCGGCCCAACGGCATGGAAGACGTACCCGAATACCGGATCGATGTGGACTGGGAAAAGGCCGGCACCCTGGGGATTCCCATCACCTCCATCCACAATACCATCGCGACGGCCTTCGGCAGCGCCTATGTCAACGACTTCATTCAGAGCGGACGTGTGAAGCGTGTCTTCGTCCAGGCGGATGCCCCTTACCGCATGCTGCCCAGAGACCTGGAAAAACTCTATGTTCGCAATACTACGGGCAAAATGGTACCCTTTTCCTCTTTTGCGTCCGGTCACTGGGCAAGCGGTTCGCCGCGGCTTGAGCGCTTCAACGGCTTTCCGTCCATCAACATCTGGGGCGAAGCGGCACCGGGGAAGAGTTCCGGTGAGGCGATGCAGGCCATGGAAGAGATCGTCGCAAAACTGCCCCCGGGAACAGGTTATGAATGGACCGGGCTTTCCTACCAGGAACGGATGGCAAGTTCCCAGGCACCCCTCTTGTACGCCTTTTCCATCTTCGCGATTTTTCTGTGCCTTGCGGCCCTTTATGAGAGCTGGCCCATCCCCCTTTCGATTCTCCTGGTCATGCCCCTGGGGGTCATAGGCGGGGTCATAGTCACGACTCTTCGGGGATTTCCCAATGACGTCTATTTCCAGATCGGTCTTTTAACCACCCTGGGCCTGACGACTAAAAACGCCATCCTGATCGTCCAATTCGCCAAGACAAGGGTGGAAGAAGGGATGGGACTGATCGAGGCCACGCTGGAGGGGACTAAATTAAGACTGCGTCCCATTGTCATGACCTCACTGGCTTTCGGTTTCGGCGTCCTGCCCCTGGCTCTGAACACGGGTGCGGGAGCAGGAGCCATGAACGCCATCGGCACCTCCGTGCTTGGAGGAATGATCACCGGCACTATTCTGGCTATTCTTTTTACCCCGCTTTTCTACGTATTGATTAGAAAAGCCTTCAGCCAAAGGAGGCAACATGAACAGGCCAAGACTACTGAAAAGAACCCATCAGGGGGACAATGATATGAATAGACAACGTTTTCTTCTACTGATTGAAATACTCATCCTGCTGACCGGCTGCAACATGGCCCCGAAATACACAAAGCCTGAAGCCCCGATCCCTGCGAACTGGCCCACCGGTGCAGCATACAAAGAGATCAAAACGATGCCCGGCACAACGACAGACGCGGAACTGAGATGGCGGGAATTTTTCACCGACGAACGCCTTCAAACGATCATCAAGACGGCCCTCGACAACAACCGTGACCTGAAGCTTGCCGCCCTGAATGTGCAAAGAGCACAGGCGCTTTACGGCATTCAGAGGGCAGAGCTTCTCCCGGCGCTCAGCGCATCCGGAACCGGAATTAAGCAACGTGTACCGGCTGATCTTTCGTCCGATGGACAAGCCAAGACCACGGAGCGATACGATGTAAATCTGGGGATCATTTCCTGGGAAATAGATTTCTTCGGCCGTATCCGCAACCTGAAAGATCAGGCACTGGAAGCGTTCATGGCAACGGAGCAGGCCCACCGCAGCACACAGATACTTATAGTGTCCTCAGTTGCCAACGCCTACCTGACCCTGGCCGCGGACAGGGAAATCCTCAAACTGGCTGATTCTACCCTGCAAACCCAGAAGACTTCCTACAATTTAATTCGGCGGCGCTTTGAAGTCGGACTCACGCCCGAACTGGATCTTCACCAGGCTCAAACGAGAGTGGATGCGGCACGGGTAGACGTCGCCCGCTATACGCAATTGGTGGCACTTGATGTAAACGCTTTGAATCTTCTGGTCGGCTCCGCGGTGCCGGGCGAACTCCTGCCCACAAACCTGGGCGGCGTCATCCCTCCCAAAGATATTTCTCCGGGCACATCTTCCGAGGTTCTCCTCTTCCGTCCTGATATTCTGGCGGCGGAACATCAACTCAAGGCAGCAAACGCCAACATCGGCGCCGCCCGGGCGGCACTCTTTCCCCGGATTTCGCTGACAACATCTATCGGAACCGCGAGCAGCGAGCTATCCGGGCTCTTCGACTCCGGTTCGGATACATGGAGTTTCGCACCAAATATCGTTATGCCCATCTTTGACGCCCGTACCTGGTCCGCGTTAAAAGCGATCACAGTGGAAAGGGAAATCGCCCTGACCCAATACGAGAAGGCCATTCAGACTGCCTTCAGGGAAGTGGCCGATAACCTTGCCATACGGGGTACGATTAACGAACAGCTATCGGCGCAACAATCTCTGGCAGGAGCCGCAGCAGAAACCTACCGCCTCTCCGATATGCGTTATACCAGGGGAATTGACAGCTACCTGGGGGTGCTGGATGCGCAACGCTCCCTCTATGCAGCCCAACAGAGCCTCATCTCCCTGCGCCTGGCCAAACTCGCAAACCAGGTGAAACTCTATGCTGTACTGGGCGGAGGTGGTGACCAACCGGGGATACACCAGGGTGGATCATAACCGGAGGCCTGGAAATGGATAACAGGGCAAGGGCAGACTTTCTCATTTTCAGCTTCATTATTGTGTCTCCCTGTCTCATTCCATTTCAATCCCAATAATATCCAAAGTCTTTCCCACATTCATTCAAGTTGAGCACCCTTTTCAGTAATTCCTTGCTATCAGATATTTTGATATTTTTTGCATGTTTCTCTTGACATAATTATGATCTGTATGTTTCATTAGTTTCATTAGTTTCATTAGTTTCTTGATTGGAGGTAACATGAAAGAAAAGAACAATTTCCTAAGCATCCCGCAGGCTGCTGAACACTGTCTCATGAGCAGGGTAACTCTCTGGAGATGGATCAAGTTCGGAAAGCTAAAGGCATATTTAACTCCCGGGGGTAGATATCAAATTCGCAGAGATGATCTGGAGACGTTTTTGAAGGAAAAAATGAAACACCTGATATTTAATGTCCATTCTGACGAAAAGAGAATCCTTATTGTCGATGATGATCCCCAGATTCAGAAACTCCTGACCAAAATTCTATCCAGGAATGGATACAAAACGGAAATTTCTCCAGATGGCTTTGAAGCCGGAATAAAGGTTTTAGAGTTCAAACCTGACCTCATTATTCTGGATCTTTTTATGCCGGGCATGAATGGCTTTGAGGTATGCAAGAGAATAAAAGAAAAGACAGCTACCGCTCATATCAAAATACTGGCCATTACTGGTTATGAAACTAAAGAGAATAAGGAACGGATCATGCTTGCCGGTGCAGATGGTTACCAGACAAAACCGTTGGATCCGGATCTCCTGATTCGAGGGGTTAAAAGCCTTCTGACCGGCTTTGTGGGGATTGAACATCCCCCTCACCCCACACCTTTTCCTATGAATGAGGCAAGAAAGGCCGTATTTTCATAAAGAACCAAAATAGGTGCGATCATGACTGAGAGAAGAAGAGTCCTTTTTTTAATATCAATCATGGCTGCCGTTACATTTCTTGTAACGGCAATCACCATCTCTATTCTATACCACACAGCCCTGGAGAGACAAAAGGAACTGCTGCTTGTGACCGTTCAATCTCAGGCACGGCTCATGGAAGAGATTGCCCGGCATGAAGAAATGAAAGATAAAGAGCACCCGGAAAATTGGAAGGTTGCGACCCTAAACCAGATCACCAAAGCTTATAAGAGCTACAAGACTTTTGGTGAAACAGGGGAATTCGTTGTCGTCAGGCGTGATGGGAATCAAATACATTTTGTACTCTGTCATGCTGGTGAAGCCCTGGATAAACTTGATCCTATCCCTTTTGACTCCAAACTTGCCGAACCTGCCCGACTGGCGCTTTCAGGAAAATCGGGAGCGATTATCGGCCTTGATTATCGAGGTTCAAAGGTTTTGGCTGCCTATGAACCTGTGAGCCTTTTAAATTTAGGGGTGGTGGCTAAGATCGATCTCGCTGAGATTCGCATGCCGTTCATAAAAGCCGGCGCCATTTCCTTCACCATTGCGGCCCTGCTTGTGGTTACCGGCACAGTGCTGTTCCTCAAGGGAATCAACCCTCTTATAAGGCGCCTCCAAGATCATACAAGGCAGTTGGAAGCAGAGCATGAGAAAATTCGACACCTCAATGAGGTTCTCCTGGCCATCCGGAAAGTGAATCAGCTCATCGTCAAGGAGAAAGACCTGGACCGCCTGATCCAGGATTCCTGCCGCATCCTGACATCCACGAGAGGTTATAAATCGGCATGGATCGCCATTCAGGATAAAGCCGGGGCATCCTGGAAGATGGCAGAACATGGCTTAGGTGAAGCCTTTTCGCCCATTGCAGCGGGGTTAAAACAGGGTCAATTACCCCAATGTGCCAGGAAAGCGCTCTCCATTCAAGGGGTTCAGGTTTTTGAGGACATACCATCCATATGCACGGACTGTCCTTTAGCAAGCCGTTATGCTGAACAAGGAGCTTTCGCCATCAGGTTAGAATGCGAAGGGCGGGTATACGGCGTGCTTGTAGTCTCTTTACTCCACTCTTTTGTTTCAGACATGGATGAGGAAGACTTGTTCCGTGAACTCGCGGACGACATAGCTTTTGCTCTCCACAGCATCGAGGCTGAGGAAAGTCGGCGAGAGTCGGAGTATACCTTGCGAACCATATTCCAGCATCTCAACGATGGCATTCTGATGTCGGACGCAGAAACCCGTCGTTTAGTGAACGCTAACGAAGCCATGTGCCAGATTCTGGGGTATTCCCTGGAGGAGATCAAAGGTTTGTCCGTTTCCGACATTCATCCTCCTGAAAGATTACCCGATGTCGTTACCGAGTTCGAAAAGCAACTGAGAGGCGAAAAGATGCTGGCTCTTGACATCCCTGTAAAGCGGAGGGACGGCAGCGTGTTCCATGCGGACGTCAGCTCAGTTCTCGTCGAGTTGCGCGGACGACAATACCTGCTCGGTGTATTCAGGGACATTACCGAGCGCAAGCTGGCCGAGGATTCCATCAGAGAAAGTGAGAAGCGATTCAAGATCCTGTTCGATTCCGCACCCGATGCCTATTACCTGCACGATTTTAAAGGCATAATCATTGATGGAAATAAAGCAGCAGCGGAACTGATAGGCCATAACAGAGAGGAACTCATTGGAAAGAGTTTTGCGGAACTGAAACTTTTAGCCCCAGATGACCTAAAAAAAGCAGTTGCCCAACTTAAAAAAAATATCCATGGCCAATTAGCAGGACCTGATGAATATATTTTCAACAGAAAAGACGGTAAACAGGTTTTTGCAGAAATAAGGAGTGTTCCAATAAATATTAATGGGGAAAATATTGTATTAGGTATAGCCCGAGACATCTCGGAACGAAAGATACTTGAAGAACAACTCCACCAGTCTCAGAAGATGGAAGCCATCGGGACCCTGGCCGGCGGTGTTGCCCATGACTTCAACAATCTTCTGACGATCATCATCGGCAATGCCAAACTCGTGTTGACGGATCTCGAAGATGACAGCCCCCTGGCGGAAGATATCCGGGAGATCCTCAAGGCCGCTGACCGGGCCACTTCCCTCACCCGCCAGCTCCTGGCCTTCAGCCGCAGGCAGATTATTCATCCCGATGTGCTGGATCTCAATGAAGTGCTTGCAGATTCTGAAAAGATGCTGAAGCGCCTGCTTAGTGAGGATATCGAGTTTTTAACGCTTTTACAACCCGGGCTGTGGAAGGTCCATGCGGACTTCGGGCAGATGAGCCAGGTGATCATGAACCTGGTGGTCAACGCCAGGGATGCCATGCCCAAGGGAGGGAAGCTGACCCTTGAGACAGCCAACATCGAGCTGGATGAAAAGTATTTTCTAAAACACGGCGTGAGAGATATCCCCGTAACCGGCCCTTACGTAATGCTGGCTGTTACGGACGACGGCATGGGCATGGATGAGGAGACCCGGTCCCGCATCTTCGAACCCTTTTTTACCACCAAGGAGAAGGGGATGGGCACGGGTCTTGGGCTTTCCACGGTATACGGCATCATGAAACAGAATAAAGGATACATCTGGACGTACAGCGAACCGGGGAAAGGCACGACCGTCAAGATCTACCTGCCCAGGGCGGAGGCGGGCCTGGAGGTGATGCAGGAGAAAGGGAAACCCGCCCTGAATATCAGCAGCGGTGGAGTTGTGCTGGTTGTGGAGGACGAAGACCAGCTTCGGGAGCTAGCCATAAAGGCCCTTCAGAGGACAGGGTACGAAATTCTGGAGGCCCGCAACGGCGAAGAGGCCCTGGAGATCGCCAATGGGTATGAGGGGGATATTCGCCTGCTGCTTACCGATGTGGTGATGCCGAAGATGAGCGGCCTAGAACTGGTGAAGCGCATAGGGTCCCTGTATCCGGAGATCAAGGTGATTTACATGTCGGGATATACGGATAACGCCATTGTGCATCATGGTGTCCTGGTCAAGGACGTGAACTTTCTTGAGAAGCCCTTTACACTCGAAAGACTGACCGGAAAGGTAAAAGAGGTGCTGGAAGGAGAATAGATTGGAGATTTTAAAGAACCCTCTTGGGTCTTCAAAGGGAGGTTCTGGATGACGGTAAACATCTTGATCGTCGATGATGAAAAATATATCACAGTGTTGCTGAGCCGGATACTTTCAAGGCATGGGTACACATGCACAACGGCCAATAATGCTGAAGAGGCGCGCGCATACCTCAAGGAGCAGGATTTCCATCTGACTCTCTGCGATGTGGTCATGCCGGGCGAGTCGGGAATTGATAAGGCGTTGGAAGAGATCGAAAATAATAGGAATGTGCTCTATGACCTTCATGTCGTAGATGCCTGTTCGACACTTTTCAGATATAAAGCGTTTCAACTGCCAGAGGGGGGCGCCGGTTAAATTTGGATTCTCTCCTCATATACTTACTTCTTTGAGAAGGCGTGAATCCTTATGAGAGGCCGCGGACCATGGCCAAAAGAGGTAAGGCCCCGGGGATTATGAAGTTAAATAGACAGGTAAACGACAGCGCCTGTTTTATTGTACCATACCCGGTATCAAATTTTTCACCCTGGCGGGACGAAAGAATACACCCGCCAGGTGTTTTCAACCCTCGCTCATTTCGTAAAGCAGTGCGCGCTTGATCTCATTCACATGTTCTTTATCGGTTACTTTCTGGCCTTCCAGATCTCGGACATAAAAGATATCTACTATCTGATCTGCCTTTGTTGAAATCTTGGCTATTCTGATATCCAGCTTAAGATCAAAAAGCGTGCGGGTAATCAAGTAAAGAAGTCCCATGCGATCATCTGCAAACACCTCGATCAGTGTAAAAAAATCTGAAGATTCGTTATCTACATTTACCTGAGGGGGATGAGAGGGTTTCTTCGGGTTCGACAGAAGAGACGGCTCAGCTTTTTTCCCCAGCCTGTGGCGCAGAGAGAGTCTCCCCTTGAAGATACTGCATATATCTCTCTTCACCCGATCCCATACCTCTACAGAATGTATCCGGTCCAGCGGGCTGGTAACCTTAAGGATATCAACGGCAGTGCCGTCACGCCAGGTATATATGTGGGCGGAAAGGATATTTATATTTCTGAGGGCAAGCACCCCGGCAAGATCACAAAAAACACCAGGCCTGTCCTTAGCTAAAAATGTGACTTCCCAATAGTCCTCTACAAAATCTTCTTTAGCCTCGAAACAGAAGAAGGCTTCTTCACGATTATTGGCATGTTCCCTGTGCTGTTGAATCATCGTAAGGTGGCGTACAACGTCCTGGGGAGCAGTGTTCAACAGGTACCGCGGAGACATAATCTCAAAAGGCTCCTCTGGATCAAGGCGATTCATTTTGTCGGCTAATAAAGACCGGACTACACACTTGGTATGTTCAACGCTCTCCGAGGCCTGTGGTGTAGCCAGCTCTTTCATTTCAATGATATGGAGAACTTTGAAAAAGAGTTCCTGAACCAGATTGGCAATCCATCCGGTCCAAGCCCTGGGACCTGTCGCCTTCGAATCCGCCCATGTTATCAGGTAGAGCATCTTGAGCCTTTTAACATCTCCAATAGTTCGGGCACATTGTACGATAACCTTTTCATCATTCAAATCTCTGCGAGTAGAAGTCTCCACGAGAAAGAGATGATGTTCCACCAGAAACAGGATGTCTTCTGTTGCATCTTTATCATAATCGAATCGGGCCAGGATATTTCTTGTTATTTCAACTCCTCTGTGAGCATGGCTTTTCCCGACTTTACCAATATCATGTAATAGACCTGCCAGAAAAAGAGGCTCCGAGTTCTGGAATTCCGAAAAAATATCTAAAAGTAATTCTTCCTGTTTTCTTTCAAGGCTTTTGAGAAACCTCACTGTTTCCAGGCAATGTCTTCCAACAGGAAATGTATGGTAGGCATCGAATTGTACCAGATCTTTAACTTTTCCAAATTCGGGGATGAATGCATCGAGAAACCCGGTTTCGTACATCTGTTCCAGGGTCTCAAAGGTATTTGTGCGATTCATGATATTGAGAAAGCCCTGAATGACCTGGTCCGACTTTCTGAAGGCATCATCCACGAGAAAAAGAAACTCTCGAACCAGCCTTTTCGCTTCCAGGGATAAGGTACAGTCAAGGCGGGAACCATGATCAAATATATCCATTAGCAGGCAATGATCTGACAGGATAACCGTAGACGAATCAAAAAACATTTCGCCCTGATACATAATAATACCACTTGCAACATCGCTACGCTGAGATCGGCTTTCGGTGCCACTCCTTGCAGATATGTGACTCCTGACGAAGGCCCGATGAAGAGATTTCAAAGAGCCCATCGAGGCATGAAGCCTGCCCATGAATTGCTCCACAGCCAGGAAGCCATCTTTGTCTTTGAAGCCGACTCTCCGGGCAATCTCCTCCTGATATTCAAAGCTTAGTCTATCATTTCTCCGACCGGACAAGTAGTGCAGGTGATTTCGGACAAGCCAGATGAATTTCAGATGACCCCTTAGTTCCTGGTATTCCCCACTGGAAAGCTTACCCTGATACTCCAGATCCTTGGGTTCCCTCAGGCCAAAAAAGGCCGCTGCCAGCCAGAGCATATGATGATAGTCCCTGAGGCCGCCAATACCTTCCTTTAATTGAGGTTCGAGGAGATAACTTGCGTCTCCAAATGCATCCATGCGGATCTTATCCCGGTCATCAAGCCACACGGCAAAAGCTGTTGCTTTTTCGGGGATAATTTTTTTCTGAAGTCCTGCCATAAGGGCCAGGTAGGCGGGTGAATCACCGCACAAAAAACGGGCATTCATCACAGAAGTGAGTACCCCGAAGTCGTCCCTGGAGAGTACCATACAATCTTTGATCCTTCGTACAGCATATCCCAGATCAAGACCAAGATCCCAGAGCGGAAAAAAGATTTCATCTACCAGTTCTTTTGCCTTCGCCGATATCTTTGCGTCAAACAGGACCATTATATCAATGTCTGAATGAAGGCAGAGTTCCTCTCGGCCATATCCACCTACTGCGACAAAGGCAAAACGTTCTTTATCCGCAAAGAGCCTCTGCCCCGCCTCACTCTCCTGGAGACTCCTTCTAAAATAATGATCAATGATCTCTGTATAGCTTGTCCGAAAATTTGCTGAAACCGTGCCGTTAGAGAACTGGGAGACAAGATGCTCTCTGGACTCTTTTAATTCTTCGGGGGCGGACCTCATTTTGGCTGCAACCTTTATCGGCAGGGGTTTCGCTGAACTCAGCCCATCCTGCTAGATGGCCTCATTTCCTGTCTCACCTGTACGGATGCGAATTACTTCCTCGACCGGAATAACAAAGATCTTACCATCTCCGATCTGACCTGTACGGGCCTTCTCCTGTATGACTTTCACGGCTTCGGGAACAAGATCATCTTCCATCACTACCTCAATTTTGATCTTGGGTAAAAAATCAACCTGATATTCCGCCCCGCGGTATACCTCTTTATGTCCGCGCTGCCGCCCGAATCCTTTTACCTCGGTCACGGTCAGGCCTTTCACGCCAAGGCTGGAAAGGCCGTCCTTCACGTCATCCAGTTTGAATGGTTTGATAATGGCTTCTACTTTTTTCATGATATTTTCTCCTTTCCTGAAATGTCTTCATAAAATGTCTGTTTAGAGATTATAAGCTATTTCATCATGCTGGCTCAAATCCAGTCCGCTTATCTCTTCATCTTCCGGGACACGCAAGCCTAATACCTTGTCAACTACTTTTAACAGGATATAACTTAAGGTGAAAGTATAAACGATAGTTACACAGACAGCAAGACACTGTATCCCCAACTGAGATGGATTCCCGAAAAAAAGCCCATTTGAGCCGCCGGGATTTACCACTGTGCTCGCGAAAAGCCCCGCGGCAATAAGCCCTACAACCCCTCCGACACCGTGAATACCAACGACATCCAGACTATCGTCATAGCCGAATCTGTTCTTGGCCCTAATTGCCAAATAACAACCGATGCCGGCAATTATACCGATCAGTGCGGCTGGTAGCGGCCCCACAAATCCTGCTGCCGGAGTTATCGTAGCAAGACCTGCAACAGAACCACTGGCGGCTCCAAGGGTCGTGGCCTTGCCGCTACACTTCCATTCCATAGCAATCCAGGCCAATGCACCGGATGATCCGGCCACATGGGTTGCAATAAATGCGCTTGCGGCCAGGGGGCCCACAGAAAGAGCGCTTCCCGCATTAAAGCCGAACCAGCCGAACCAGAGCATCCCGGCTCCCATAATGGTCATCGGAAGGTTATGAGGTTGCAGAATTTCCCTGCCATACCCCTTTCTTTTCCCCAAAACGATTGCTGCGGCCAGGGCGGCGACACCGGAGCTGACATGAACCGCAATACCACCGGCAAAGTCAAGCGCACCAAGGCTTCTTAACCACCCTCCATCACCCCAGATCCAATGGGCAAGCGGGTTGTAAACAAATGTGGCCCACAACAGGCTGAACAGAAGAAAAGGACCGAACCGCATCCTCTCGGCAAAGGCACCGGTAATGAGAGCCGGTGTGATAACGGCAAACATACACTGGTAAATCATGAAGACCTGGTGAGGAATGGTAGGGGCGTAAACCGGATGCGGTGCTCCTCCGACCCCGCTCAACCCGAACCATTCCAGTCCCCCGATGATCCCGTATTTATCAGGACCAAAGGACATGCTGTACCCCCAGAGAATCCATTCAATACTTATCAAACCAATAATTATGAAGCTCTGCATAATAGTACCCAGGGCGTTCTTCGTTCTAACCATCCCTGCATAGAACAGCGCAAGACCTATAGTCATGAACAAGACCAGGGCCGCTGAAATCAAGACAAAGGCAGTGTCGCCGTGATTCATCGCTTTTCACCTCCATTGGTATTTTATCTGAATTGACATATTACCTTTTAAAGCAAGGCCTGTGCCATACCTGAAAACAACATTTTTATTAATAATTCCAACAGTTAATGCACAGCGGATGATTTTGATGGATAGCATTTTTGTAGGGAAAAAAGATCGATAAACAAAAATGTAATATCTGATAAATAGGGGAGTAAACAGGGTAATTCCAATTCGCATTCGCAATGCCCCTTTCCCTGAACTATCATTGCGAACAAACTGAAGCAATCTCAAATAATTGGATTGCCGCATCGCTATGCTCCTCGCAATGACTTGATTGCGAATTGGTGTTAATTAGTTCATGAGATACGGATGGTTGCAATTCGACCGTGAAAATCTGTCGCTCTGCATTCATGAGTTGTGTATATTCTACCGGGGATCAATCCCGTGGGCAAATACCTTAAAGGTAGCCCAAAAGATAATGCTTTTTAATGGTTAGTCTTTCGCTTTGTTCGTGCCTTCTTTTCGCCGTTTTTTTCTTCTACTGCGAAATTTTTAAGACCTTCTGCCAGCTCCCTCAATTTTTTATCAACCAGAAAATTAATTGTGCCTTTGGGGTATGTTCCGTCCGCCTTAAGATCTCCGGCCTTAAGGCCTGTGAGTATTTCAATCCCTTCATCAATCGTCTTAACGGCATAGACGTGGAACTTCTTTTGTTTAACTGCCTTTAGTACGTCTTTTCTCAACATAAGATCTTTTACATTACTTTCAGGGATCATCACCCCCTGTTTGCCGGTCAACTTTTCTTGCTTACAGCAATCGAAAAAGCCCTCTATCTTTTCATTTACCCCTCCAATGGCCTGGACCTCTCCCTTCTGGTTCACTGACCCGGTCACGGCAATATACTGTTTGATCGGAACATGGGCAAGGCTTGACAGTAATGCGTAAATCTCCGTAGATGATGCGCTGTCCCCATCCACACCACCATAAGACTGCTCAAAGGCAATGCTGGCACTCATGGTAAGAGGTTTATCCTGCGCATATTTTTTTCTAAGATATCCCGTCAGGATCAATACGCCCTTATTGTGGGTGCTTCCTGAAAGATCGGCTTCCCGTTCGATATTAATAATGCCTGCGCGGCCCATGGATGTGGATGCGGTAATTCTGGAAGGTTTTCCGAATGCGTAGTCTCCAAGGCTGTATACGGCAAGTCCGTTGACCTGTCCCACCTCTTCGCCATCCACGTCAACCATCAGGGTCCCGCGATCAATCATTTCCTGGATGTGTTCCTCCACCATATTTGACCGATATATTCTGGCGTCAATTGCCTTATCGATATGCTTCTCTTTCACCTCAGTTGCGTTTTCCTGTCCGGCCCAATAGTCTGCCTCACGGATAATATCCGTTATTGCCGGAAAACTTGTGGAAATCTTCTCCTGTCTTCCCGTCATCCGCACAGCCTGTTCCACCAGTGTTGCGATGGCGGTTCTATCAAACGGCCTCAGAGACTCTTCATCCTTTTTCAACTTAATAAATTCAGCGAACTGCAAAATTGTCTCTTCATTTTTATCCATGGAGTTGTCAAAATCCGCCCTCACTTTGAATATCTTAGCCACATCTTCGTCATAGGCTGTCAGAAGACGATAAATATAAGGTTCGGCAACAAGAACGACCTTGACATCAACAACCTCAATAGGCTCCGGTTTTAACCCGGTCGTGGTAAACAGATAAAAAGGATCATAGGTCTGGATCTCCATTTTCTCGGTCTTTAAGGCCCTTTTGAGAGCTTGCCATACCCCGGGCTCAACCAGTACCTCCAGAAGATTCAACACCAGAAAGCCCCCCTTGGCTTTAATAAAGGAGCCGGCTCTGATCCTCCTGAAATCGGTCTTCCAGACTCCGCTCCGGTCAACCACTCTTTCTATGCTTCCAAAAAGATTCCTGTAGGTCGGGTAAGATTCGACAATAACGGGAGGCCCCTTCTGGTCTCCATTTCCCACCAGCAGATTTACCTGGTAAGGATGAAACTGATCTCCCGCAGGGGGCATTCCCATAATCATTCCCTGTAGCGGCTGCTGGGTTTGAGAAGAAAATATACCAAGATCGCTACACATATCTTCGATCATGTCATCAAGATATTTTTCAATTTTCTTGTTCTTATATTTGTTATTAACAGGCCCTACAATTGCTTCGGCCATCTTCATAAACATCAGGCGGTCTATTTCCTCGATCCTTTGTTGTAACTCTTTTTGTAATTCTCGGAGTTCAAGAAATATCTGGTCAATCTCCGCCCGTAATTCGGCCTGATTTTTTTTCATCTCCTCATATTCATCTTTAGGGTACCTTCCCTTCCCCACCATTTCCTCTACCTGTTCGATATGAAGAGGATTCCCATCAACCAGGGGTAGAACATCCGGGCGCTTAACCTGTCCCACCTGAACATCTACAAGTGAAAAGCCCTGTTCCCTGACTTTCTTATCCAACTCCTTAAAAAAGGTTTTTCCTTTTTCCTCATATTCCTCCATGATTCCCTTTTTCTGATTAAGATGGTCCTGGCTTTCGAATAGCCGGGGAACATCCTTTTTTAAAGAATCGACAAGATCATGGACATCTTTTTTAAATTCTTCTCCTTTTCCCGCGTCCAGATATAAAAGAATCGGTTCTTCAGGAGTTTTAAAGTTATTGATATAACACAGGTCCTTAGGTGCTTTGCCGTTTTTACCGGATATCTCTTCAAGCAGCTTAATGATCGTTGATAATCGCCCCGAACCCGAAGCCCCTGTGACAAAGACATTATAACCCTTTCTTGCCATGCCCATACCGAACTTAAAGGCCTCCACCCCCCTTTGCTGGCCGATGATTTCCTTCAGAGGCTTAAGATCTTTTGTATTCTTAAAGGAAAGCGTCGCCGGATCAAGACGCCACCTCAGCTTCTCAATTTGGACCTCTTTATCACTTGTTTTTCCAGGCATTTATGATCTCCTCATTTTTCCTTTATTAATTACAAAGATATCTCGGATTCAAGATTTTGTTTATCATACAGATACTAAAGACTGACACCTACGTTTCAATTTTTAATTCCCTATAATTTTTGCGTTTATATTTCGGCATCTCAATCGTCAAAATTCCTTCTTTGTAACTGCCGTTAACTTCATCAACTATTATCCGATGAGGCAACTGTACTGTACGGGAAAAAGACCTGTGTTTCTGTTCTTTTCTGGGATATCCTTCTTGATCGGTTACCTTTTTTTCCTTGATTGAATATTTAATGGTAAGATGATTTTCAGTAATGTCTATATGAATATCTTCAGGCCTTATGCCCGACATATCAGCCATAACAACAAGGATGTCTTTATTGTCTACAAACTTGATTTTCGGAAATTCTTCAGTAGTCTTTGTAAAAGCGGACAGGCCGCATTCTCCCCACAACCTGTCAAACATCCTATCTATCTCTTTCCGTAGTTTATCAAACTGCTGATTTTTCCATATAATCAGCTCCGGCATTGCGCAACCTCCTCTTTACAGTAAAGATTGATAAGATTTCTAAATATGATAATTCTGCTTCTACCTCGGCAGTTAGGTAATTGTATAAGCGGGTTTATCGGGACGCAAACGCTTATAGATTGGACTTGTTCACGCGTTTTTTCTTCCGCCGCTTTGGTAAATTATAATTTCCCGTAATAACTTTTTCCCGATCAATTATAATGTGTTATTATCCCCTATCGTGTGTTCAGAGTCAATAAAAATTGGAGGGACCGAGTTGCCGCAAATTAAATGTTACCCAAGAGGGGTTTAAAAAAGAATCGGCTCTAATACCAATTACACATCAAAGATTATCTCAAAGCGGCAAGGATGATGCTACGCAGGTGTACACCGATAGTACGTCGAGGAGCCGACGACGAAGACAACGAACGGCTCTCAAAACCGAATCCAAATAGCCGCCGTTGCCGAGCCGCTTTTTGCTTTCAGGGTTGAATGAGAATAGTCGGGTACAAGCCTGCAAGTGGACCATCCGGATAAGGTTGGATGGTGTTAAACGAGATGTTCTGGTTTTTTTGGGCATGTCCTTTGTGGTTTTTGCCGTCAAAAAACGCGCCGTTATCTTCCAGAATGTGATGTATGCGATTTTTAAACGCGGAAACAAAACTCGCCCCGTCCCCTTCGAACATCATGTCTCCCTTGTAAAGCCTGCCGTTGATCTTAGAAAAAGCTTCCAGAGTCAGGCTATTAGCTTCAAGTTCGGTCTGGTTGGTGACCAAGCCCCAAACGATGTGACCGTCGGGTATGGTCAGCGGCTTTTTGATGTCGATAATTGTATGGGGCATGATGATGCTGTCCTTGCCGATAGTAAGCCGATAATCCGGCTGACCTTGCAGGAAGCTGTTAAATCCCACAAATACATTTTCCCCCAAATCGGCCTCGATGATTTTGGCGCCATGGGCGGTAACGTTATAGCCTTCCAAGCGCGAGTTGATGATGTAGCAATTTTCCTGCGCGTTGGCTCCTTTGCCCAACCATGAATTTTCAAGATAGGCCCGCTGTGCAACCAGAACATTGTCGCTGATCTGGGTTTTGGGTTTGATAACGGCAAAGCGGTCTAAGGATGCGGCGGCGGGAATACCGGCGGGTCGTTTGAGGTTGACCACTTCAAAAACGCGCTGAAAGTCCTCCTTGCGTGCCTCCACAAAATCCATGAATACTCCGCGCGGCTTTTTGCCTGCTGTAAAACAAATATATTTCTGCAATCGGTCCGGAGGATACTTGTACAGAAAATTAAACTCGCCGCGGACGCGGGCCCATACAGTTCCAGGATCGGTCTTGAGATGGCCGATCTCTCCAGCCTGAATGTAGGAATAAGCCCCGACAACACAATCATTCATCGTGGTTAGATCGACCGTACTGAAAGGACCTAAAAAGCTGCCGTCGATAGGTGAACCATGGATATTGGCATAATGAGTGGATACGGTGCTGGTGATAAAAAATCGCTCATGGCTCTCGGGGTCGTGGGAATAGCTGTGGACCAGGGTTTTAATCAGAAAGCTGTCTTCGATATCAATGATCTCATCCTTGGTTAATCGAATGTTGAAATCCGAAAACTTGAATACCTGGCCTTTCTTTTGAAGTTCATCGCCCCGGATGTCCGTTTTATAAAGTATGGAATTGGCCGTCCGGCATTTACCCAGAAAATAGCTGCCAGCTAAACTGGAATGTCGGAATTCAAAGCTCAAGGGATGATGCGGCGTGATACCGTAAAACGCGTAGAATTTGACCATCTGGCCCAAAGGGATAAGATTACGCATTAATGGGGTTACGTCATAATCAAGCTCGCGCAGATTGATGTTGACTCTTTGCATGATCCGGGCCATCAACTTTTTAAGTTCCTTCATTTTATATCCTTACGTTAGCGTATGTTCGTAATCCTTTATGGAACAAAATATTGCCGCGAATACATCGGTCAGCCGCAAGATGCCGACGATATCCTTTTCACGGGTGACTAAAAGGGATAAATGATCGCCGCGGACCAGTTGATGAATGGCGATGTCCAGGGATGCATCATGGGCGACATATTCTCCTTCGGTCGGGGTTTGCATGAATTCTTCCACCTTCAAGCTCATGGCTTTGGTGTAAAGATCCTTCAACGGTGCGCCTTTAAGGCGTTTTTGTTTTTGAATGTCGCGAATAAACGGCCGGCTGAAACCAAATCGGGCAAGTTGCATAAGGCTCTCTCCATCTTCTTCTTTTGGTTCAAGAGCGCGAAGTACATCCAATTGACTCAGCTTGCCGACGACACGTTTTTCCTTATCCAGTATCAATATGGCTCGGTGCTTGTAGGTATGGTGATTGAATGCCTCCTGGGCTTTCTCCAAAGCCAAAACAGCGTCAAGTAACGTGGATCCTGCCGGAACCGTGGCATATTCGGAAAGGGGCAGCATTAATTCCGTGATGGTATAGTTTTTCACGCCTATCCTCCACTTTCATCAATCTTAATTTCACAGATTTATCTTTTTCGGCAGTTTGACAATAAACTGTCCGGCGCCGGTATTGGTTTCAATTTCAGCATCAAGCGCCCTGATCAAGTCTCTTTCTCTTTCTGAAGGAAATATATCCGGCGCCATTGATGTTAACTTCTGCAAGCCTGCAAACTCAATCCATGCACGATCTTCCTTTTCCCCGACAATTATTCTCACAGTCTTTCCTTCCCCTGTTACGGTTGTGGCAAAGTCCAGACAACACCACAGGAGGTTTTCCAACAGGAAGGGATTCGTTGTAATATTAATCCTGTCGTTGCTGTATAAAGGACATAACTCCACTCCTCGCATATCTGCGAACCTGACCGAGAGAGAGGTAACGAGTCCTAACGTCTCACACAAATCTATACTGTATAAAAACTCATCCACGCTATGTGCGAATCTGTTCATATTGTTTACGATTAGATCCGCACGCTGGACCTGCTTCTTCATTGAGCCTGCCAAAGATTTAAAACGTTCATGATTGATAGTCCCGCCTTTTTCTGCTATCAGGACAAGATCCTCCAGAAGACCTGCATTTTCATTAAGAACGGCTAGAACATTTTTGATCTCATGGGAGATTGAAGCTGATATCTTCCCGAAAAATTGTAATCCTCTCTTGCTGATGATGTCCAGATCAAAACCCATGGCAATTCTCCTCACTTCTCCGTAACTTCATTCATCTTCTTAATGAGTTCCTCTATATCAACCGGCTTTACTAAATAATAGTCAGGTCCGGCTTCGATCGAGCCGGCCCTGAAATCCGCTTCAGAACCATGCCCGGTTATAAAAATAAACTTCATACCGGCATACTTCTCTTCCATCTCTTTTTTCAGCTTTATGCCGCTCATCCCTGGAATCTTCACATCCAGAAGAGCGACATCGTATCTATTGTTCTCTAATTTACTCAGGGCGTCTTCTGCGCTGGTTGCCCAATCAGCATGAATACCCCGGAGAGATAATCGTTCTGCCATGGCAGTAACGAGTTCCTCCTCATCATCCACTAATAATACCCGCATCTTTTTCACTGTTTTCTCCCTTTTTCATGTTAAGAGGAACGTATACAATGAAGGTTGTGCCCTTTCCCAACTTGCTTTCCACACTGATCCTTCCCCCGATTTCCTGAATAAGATTGTATGTTATGGACAGTCCGAGCCCGGTGCCCCCCTGTCCTGTTTTTCGTGAAAAAAACGGCTCAAATATGCGATTTATATCTTCTTGAGCAATGCCACACCCGTTGTCAATAAATTTTATGGAAACAAAATTCCCCTCACGAAGGGCCTTGATTTTCAGGTACCCTTCATCTTTTACTGATGCATAAGCATTATTAATAATATTAAGAAATATCTGCTGGAGCTTCCCCCTGTCGCTTTCAAATGGTGGAATGTCTTCCGATATCTCCACCGTAGTTTCAATGGCCCGCAGTTCGGCCTCCTTACTCACAAAACTCAGAACTTCCTCGACAACTTGTTTCAGGTTAATGGTCTCTATACTGGTATCTAGATTCCTCGAAAATGTCAAAAGTCTCTTTGTGATCGTTCCAGCCCTTTTTACCGACCTGAGTATTGAGTTTACAAGGTCTAAAAGTTTCCGGTCATCGGCATATTCCTTCCTAAGGATAAAAAGATCCTGGATCAGACCTGCCTTTTCATTGATAATCGCAAGGGGATTATTGATCTCATGGGCTACGCTCGCTGCCATCCGCCCTATGGAGACCATCTTATTGGAATACTCTACCTGGTGGAGAGTAAATAAACGCCTCTCATCGGCCATCTTCATTCTCTTAACCATGTAACTGGCGGTCCTCAGAATGACTGTTACGATAATCGTTATACTGATTAACAGAAATGCGATAAGCTTCAAACGTGTTCTGTACCAGTGCTTCATAAGTACATCTTTATTTTTAACGATCATTAAAATAAAGGGGCTTTCATCGATATACCTGTAACCTACGATAATATCCTCATTGTCTTGACTCCTACCCGCCAAAACTTCGCTTTTGACGGAATATGCGGGAACAGGTAACGCTAGTTTTTCGAGCACCTTGCCGTGATACCGTGAAGGAGTCTGTAAGATGCCGTTATGATTTATCATGAATGCGTCCCCACTGCCGGCCAGTTCCAGATTGGTGAGAAGATCTTCAAAGGGAGAAAGGCTCAAGGCCGCTCTTAGAATGTAAAAAGAATTGTCGGAAGCTGGACCTTTGACTGCAATGATCAAGTGGGGTACGTTTCGAAATCCCAAAAAGACATCGCTTATATACACCCCGGAATCAACGACCTGTTTAAACCACTCCTGGTCTCGATAGTTCTTGCCCTGTAGATTGTAAGGACCGGCATAATTTCTCTGAAACCCTGAAGAATCGATTACCCCAAGGTCCACGAATCCCCCACCGAAGCTTCTCTTAAGATTTTCGAGTATATCCTCAAGCCTCTCCCTGTTATTCAGGGTCTCAAAACTATTGTCATGAACAATAAAATCCAAGGCGGATTTACGCTCAGTAAGAAAAAAGGATATAGAACGTCTTGTATTTGAGACAATACGGGTTGTACGCAGGATGAATTCCGACTCAATTGAATGCTGTATAGTCACATAGTTCACCAGAGTAATGAAAAGCAACGGTAAGATTGAAACACCACCTGTGATCAGGACAACAGACTTCCATATCCGTCGGTAATTAAACAGATACCTGGATCTCCCTGGGGCTGCTCTTTTTGTCTCCCCAAAAGTAATTTTTAGTTTTTCCCGCAAGCTCATATTTGCATTACCTGGACTATTTCTTATCAGACAACTGTTCACTTCACTGTGCTTTCCCTGCAGATCTTCTTTTGGGCACTTTTGATCGTCTCGCTCAATTTATCGATATCCACCGGTTTCTGCAAATATGCGAATGCCCCCAATCCCATACAGATTTCCTTGTCAGCTTCGGATCCATGGGCGGTAAGGATAACAACCTCAACTAAGGGATTGGTCTGCTTTACCCTTTTCAGCACCTCTATTCCATCGATGCCCGGCATCCTGAGATCCAGAATCATTACATCAGGTTCATCCTCTTTGATCAGTTGAAGGGCGGACTCGCCATCATAGGCCACAGCCGATCCCATATCTCTCATAAGTAATCGTTCGGACAAGGTCTGCACAAACTCACGTTCGTCATCTACAAGAAGCACTTTGGAGGGCATATCAAAATCAAATTTTCTGTATATGTCCGTCTTGTGAAATCCCGGCCCCACTTTTGTCAATACGGTTTTTACTCCCGGCACCTTATTCGCGATATACTTCAGTTCATCTTCAAGACGGCCCAACATTAGAACATGCTTATTTATCGTCAGGGTTACTTCCCCACATTTAGATTCCACTCCAACATTATGTCCTTCCTTTGCAAGACTTACCTCAACCTCGGCAGAGAGCAGAAAATCCCCGACTGCCTGTCTTGAATACTGTGTGGCTTGAACAGCTTCATTTCCCATGCTTTTTTCAATAGACATTATAATTTCCAATTCCCCCATTTTATCTGTGGGAATGAGCATATCATAAAGCGAGGAATCCCAGGGATCTTGTTTATTAAACAGATTATTAGTCCATACAGCACGATCTTCATCCTGTTTATGAATGAGCTTCAATGCCTCATCTTCGGTTAATCCCTGTTCTTTAACGGCTGTCGAAATCCTGGAGGGCAGATTCGCGATAAGGCAGACGCGAAGGACATGGTTTATCTCTTTAGGTATGAGGTGAGAGACAAAGCCCTCAATAATAAGATCTTCATTGGTCAGCATTCGGGCCAGGACCAGCTTGAGATAGGCAATGGAGCGCTCCCTTTCGTGCGTGAACTTATTGAACACCGAGGTCCGTGCGGAAAAGGCTTTCTCCATTTTATTTATTGGAATACCCGAAATGCTGCTGGCTTCCGATACTATATTATGGTCTCTAGCCACTATACCCCCCATATTAGCGGACAGTTCTGTGACAACAGGCTCTTCATTACAGAATATGCTACTAAATATGCTTACACAAGACATATAAGCCTCCTGATTCTTTTCTTACCATCAAACAAGACGGCAGGTTATAAGCGGACATATCTCTTCGATGCCCGAACGATGTGTTTCTTCATATACAGAACTGATAGCATTCTCCATTGTAGGATAAAGATGGTCCTCTCCTATCTTTTCTATAAAATGAGTGCGTTTAAAGACTTTCATCACAGATTCATTCACCCCGCTTAAAGAAATATCAATACCGGCACTTCTGACTCTGTCCACAAGTAAAGATAAGGTCTCTTCCCCTGATGCGTCCATGTCGTTGATACCGTTAGACACCAGGATGATATGCTTCAGATTCTTCTTGTCACGAATCTGTTCCATGATATTATCTTCCAGATAACTTGAACTGGCAAAGAAAATTGGTCCATCAAAACGGACCATGGCAATATACTCACATTCTTTCAACCCGTGGGTTGCCGCACAGCGAAGCGCATTATCCTCATACCTGGAAAGAGCCGCAACCCTCGGCCTCATACTCTTGTAGAGAAAAACTAACAGTGAAAGCACCACTCCGATCATGATTCCCTTATCCAGATGCGGGGCAAAGATCAGGGTGGCAATAAAGGTAATCACGGAGATAACCCCATCATACCATTGGGCTTCCCAGGCATGTATGAATCCGGAAACATTGATCAGACCTATGACGGCCATCATAATAACTGCAGCAAGCACAGACTGTGGCAGGTGGTAAAGCAACGGGGTAAAAAATATAAGTGCCACGACAACCGTGAGACTTGAGAATATGCTTGATAGTCCCGAGATCGCTCCGGCCTGGAGGTTCACGGCAGATCTGGAAAAGGAGCCGGAGACCGGGTAGCTCTTGCTTATAGCGCCGCAGATGTTGGCCATACCCTGGCCAATAAGCTCTTGATTAGGATCCAGGCGCTGACCCGTCTTTCCTGCCATTGCCTTGGCGATGGAAATAGCCTCCATAAACCCCAGAAGAGAAATGATTGCCGCGTATGGAAAGAGATGCAAGAGTATCTTATAATCGATTTCAGGAATCGATATGGATGGAAGCCCCCTTGGAATGGAACCAACAACTTCTCCGCCACCGACCATGACAATTCGATCATCCGGGAGGGGATTATTACCGACCTTTATATGCAAAATACGATGGTCATATTTTACTCCTGCGGGAAGATCTTCCAGCAAATAATACTTTTGAAGGCCGTTCATATCGGAACCACACTTGAACTTGAGATCTCTGATCCTTTCTCTATAAATATGTGCTTTCTCCCTAAGATCCCCAATATTAGCCGTAAGCACATTGGCTGCATGCTCCGCGTCGAGAACAGAAACAATATTATGTCTTTTACTGACTTCATCAATGATTTTATAGGTCTCGGTCCGTTGCTCGGCGAATTTAGAAATATCATCGACAGTTTTATTAAAACCGCTTATCAGATCACGAGCTTCTGGAGATTCGATAGCCGAGATGCTTATATTGATATTGCGTTCGAACCCGACGGCCCATGAAAGTATAGTAGTGACAACCACTGCCACAAGCACATTGGGAACCTTTGGGTAAAACAATTTAAGACCGTACATAATGGCAAAGGCTAGTACCCCCATAAAAAGTGTAGGCCAGTGTGTATAATTAAAAGCCGCCTGAATGACTCGAATGACAGTTTCATAATGGTGCTCTCCACTGTCTACATACACACCGAATATTTTTGAAAGCTGCGACGATGCGATGATAATGGCTGCGGCATTTGTAAAGCCGTTGACAACCGGATGGGAAAGGAAATTTACAACTACCCCAAGCCTTAAAACACCGAGAGCAAGCTGGAATAGGCCCACCATCAGGGAAAGCATGATTGCATAAGCGATATATCCTTCAGTGCCAGCCGTGGCCAGTGGTGCAAGTGACGCTGATACCATTAATGAAACAACAGCGACCGGTCCGGTCGCAAGCTGACGGCTTGAACCAAACAGGGCAGCAACCATGGGTGGCAGTAATGCGGCATATAACCCGTAATAGGGGGGTAGACCTGCCAGCTGCGCATAGGCCATTGACTGCGGGATGAGTACCAGCGCTACGGTGAGTCCGGCGATGGCGTCATTCTTAAGTGTTTCTAAATTGTAATTTTTAAACCACTCTATAAATGGAAATATCTTATAAAGCATCTGTAACTTTACCCTCCGGATTTCATTTATTTTCCAACATTCTCTTACATAACTCGATAAGCTCAGAATAAAGCGAACCTGCGTCATAAAGATTGTATGTATTAAACCTGACCAAACCGTCCACCATTGAGAAGACGATCATTGCTGCCTTCCTGGGAGGAATATTTATTATCGTTCCTTCCTTCTGACCCTCTAAGATTGCCATTTCAAAGATATCGATGAAGCAGCTATATATGGCCTCAAGATGTTGCTTGCAGACAGGGTTGACTTTGGCCAGCTCGTATGCATCGTGCCTGTGCAAAAGACGAAAACGATCCTCCATTGTACTGGCAAGATTCAAGTAAAAAGTTAGTGTACTCTCCATCATATCAAGTCCGGAATCACAACGAATCTCTTTTTTATGTTGTGCAAATTCAACAATTATATCTTCCTTAAACTTCTTAAGGATATGTATAAATAGCTCTTCCTTGTTTTTGAAATGATAGAATATTGTCCCTTCCGCTGCACCTGTCAATTTTGAGATCTCCGACATATGGGTTTGATCAAAACCTTTTACAGAAAAAAGGACGGTTGCTGCATTAAGTATAGCGTCTTTCTTGGACATATTATTATCTCAAATGGATTCTAAACCTGACTGAGCGCTCAGTCAGGTTTAGAATAATTGTTCCACCCCCTAAAGTCAAGAAAAAAATTAATTTGCCCAAAATATTTTTTATATTGAATAACATACCAGAATAATTGCATAAAAATCTGCCGATCCCTTTTTAAAATGCTTATTGGGGGTATTGGAAATAGCTTTACAAAATAATAAAACATTATTACCATCTGCCACGTGACATTAAATTCTTTATGAGGAGGATATTTTAATGAAAAAATCCGTTGGGGTGATTCTTTGTGCTTTGGTAGGTTTAACTTTCTTCGTCTGTTCTGTGGCAACGGCAGATGCCTTTGAATTAGGGGCAAGAGGTTACTACTGGTTTCCTACATTTAAATCCGACCTGCGGGTTGATAACGGCATAGTGGGTACCGAGGTGGATGCAAAGGATACCCTTGGTGTGGGCAATGAGGACTTCCCTTCGGTTGAGGCCTTTGCCGGCATCGGGAAACACCATTGGAGTATTATGTACACATCAGTTGATTACTCCGGTTCGACAACGCTCTCGCAAACACTCATATTCAGAGGCAGGCAATATACCGCCGGCACCGATGTCGCGACAGACATCGAATTCACAATGCTCGATCTGGAGTATCAGTTTGATATATTAAACCTGGAAAACCTGCCGGCCGGCTTTTCTATCGGCGCTATCGGCAAGATCAAGTATCTCGACGGCGAGGCTAAACTGAACGCACCATCTCTTGGATTTGACGAAAAAGAGACCTTCCAGATTCCCCTTCCCATGGTGGGCCTGGGCGCCCATGTCGGTATCCTTGCCGATATTCTTGAAGCAAGGGCAAAGATTACCGGAATGAGCTACTCCGGCAATACGATTTATGAAGGTCTGGCCGATGTTTCATGGACCCCGCTCCCCTTCATCGATCTTCACGGTGGCTATAAAATCATAAAATTAGATGTGGATGAAAGCGGCATCTATCTGAACTCGGAGTTTTCCGGCCCTTACTTGGCCCTGACAGTCGGCTTTTGATCTTTCATTGGAAGAATACATGCGAAGGAAACATGTATGGCGGAAAACAGCATAAAAATATCGAAAAAGATTGATCGAATTATAGAGTCGGCACTGAAGGTACATGCCACAAAAAAGAGGCCGCTATGATGAACAGGATATCTACCGCTCTTGATCATCTGGGCAGATCAGTGCTGGCAAACGTTGAAGAACTGGGAAAAATCATCATTCTCTTCTTCTCTGTTCTTGCCTGGATGTTCAGACCTCCTTTAAAGCTCCGGAACATCTTCAAACAGATGGAGTTTGTCGGAGTTAAATCTATCTTCGTCGTCATTTTAACGGGTACTTTCACCGGTATGGTAATGGCTATGCAGACTTACCATGGTTTCAGGATGTTCAGCGCCGAGGGTCTGGTCGGTTCAACGGTAGCTCTCGGAATGACAAGAGAACTGGGACCGGTTATTACGGCTCTGATGGTCACAGCGAGGGCTGGTTCCGCCATGGCCGCTGAGCTGGGAACGATGAAGGTCACTGAACAGATTGATGCACTGTACGTGATGGCCGCCAATCCCGTAAAGCATCTGATCGTTCCGAGGGTTATTGCCGGTGTTCTGATGCTTCCCATCCTGACAATCGTCTCGGATTTTGTGGGGATCATCGGCGGATATTTTGTCGGTGTTCATGTCCTTAACGTCAACGCGGGCGTCTTCATTAAAAATATCACCAGGTATGTTGATCTGGGAGATATCTATAACGGTCTAATCAAGGCCGCCTGTTTCGGCCTGATACTATCCCTGATCGGGTGTTACAAAGGTTTCAATACACAGGGAGGGGCAGCGGGAGTTGGCCGGTCAACAACCGAGGCCGTAGTTTTAGCTTCCATAATGATCCTGATCAGTGATTATTTCCTGACGGCGATCATGTTTTAAAACGGGTAAAAGGACCTTTTTCTCTGCTTATGATTAAAATTGTTGATCTCCATAAGTCATTTGGAAAACAAACGGTCCTGGATGGTCTCAATCTCGATATCGAAGACAGAAAAACCACAGTAGTCATTGGAAAGAGCGGCGGGGGGAAAAGCGTACTCCTGAAACATATAATAGGACTCCTCAAGCCGGACCAGGGTCATGTCATGATAGATGATATAAACATTACAAATCTCAACGAAAAGGATCTCAACGAGACGAGAAAAAAATTCGGGGTGCTTTTTCAGGAATCGGCTCTCTTCGACTCCATGACAGTGGGAGAAAACGTAGCTTTCCCCTTGAGGGAACACACGAAGATGAAGGAAGAGGAGATTGGACAGACCGTTGCCGACAGATTGAAGGCAGTAGGACTGACAGGAGTGGAAAATAAGATGCCCTCCGAACTGAGCGGGGGCATGAAAAAAAGAGTTGGCCTAGCAAGAGCGCTCGCCATGCATCCCCGGATCGTTCTCTTTGATGAACCGACAACCGGTCTTGACCCCATTATGACGGAGGCAATTAACCAGCTTATCACGGATACTCAGGAAAAATTCGGCCTTACCTGTGTGGTCATCAGTCACGATATCCAGTCTGTCTTAAAGATCGGTCATATGATTGCCATGCTTTATGAAGGAAAGATCGTCGAGTACGGAACTCCTGAGAAGATCAAAGCATCTAAAAATCCTGTTGTTGAGCAGTTTCTATCCGGGAAAATCGAAGGACCAATAAAGATTATATAAACTTTATTTTTCAAAGCCCTCAATCCGGAAGAAACTGTACCCCCCTTATAATAACCACTGACTGATACCAATTACAAATAAAAGATGATCTCAAGGCGGCAAGGAGGAGACCCCGCAGGCGTACACCGATAGTACGTCGAGGAGCCGACGACGAAAACAACGAAGAGAGGGCTTGGATTTGGGATTGGTATGACCCGTTTGTTTGCTAAGAGCGGTACCAGTGGAAATCTATGCCGTACTTTGCAGCTCTATAGGAAAACTTTCGCTCTGTAAGACCAAGAAGTCGGGCTGCCTTTACCATGTTGCCTTGGGTGCTTTTCAATGCATCAATTATTCTTTCCCTCTCGATATTCTCCACGCATTCTTCCAGTGATGCACCGGTTGCGTTATAAGCTGTGTTGCCGGATTCATTTACAATTTGCACAGAAGGCGGCAGATGGTAGCTCCGAATGATATTTTCCTCGCAGAGAAGTACAGCCCGCTCAATACAGTTTTCAAGTTCCCGAACATTGCCCGGCCAGTGGTAGTTCATTAGCATATCAATCGTTGTCTTGGAAAAGCCCTGGATATCTTTCTGATTCTCGGCGGCATATTTCGTAAGAAAGTAATCGGCTAAAAGGATTATATCCGTTTTACGTTCCCTCAAGGGGGGGAGATAGATGGGAAAGACATTCATCCTCCAGTAGAGATCCTCGCGAAATTCTCCCTTCTCCACAGCTTTCTCCAAGTTTTTATTGGTAGCCGTAACTATCCTCACATCGGTTTTTATGGTATCCGTACCGCCAACACGTTCAAATTCCTTCTCCTGAATTACCCTCAGTAACTTCGCCTGAACATCCATGCCTATAGAGCCAATTTCGTCCAGGAAGATAGTACCTTTATGAGCAAGTTCGAACTTCCCCACCTTCTGCCGAATGGCTCCGGTGAAAGAACCTCTCTCGTGACCAAACAGCTCGCTCTCAATGAGATTTATCGGTAAAGCCGCACAGTTAACCTTTACAAAAGGATTCTTTGATCTTGAACTGTCATAATGTATGGCGTTGGCCACAAGTTCCTTGCCGGTCCCACTTTCCCCTCGAACCAGGACGGTGGCATTGCTCCGGGACACCTGAGAGATCATCTGAAAGACCTCCCTCATCTTGTTGCTGTTCCCCACGATATTAGTAATACGGTATCTTTTGGCAAGCTCATCCCGCAACCTCTGGTTCTCCTGCCTTAACTGTTCCCTTTCGAGATAAATATCTTCCAGATTTACAACATGCTGAGCAATCATAGTGGCAATAATTGAGAGAAGCTTTTCCCCATCTGTCAAAGAAAATAACTCATCATAAGGACGATCTACACTCAAGGCCCCAACAACCTGTGCACCCTTTTTAATGGGGACACAGATAAAGGATAATTCCCGATCTAATTCTTTCCTTCTTGTCGCCGTACGGTTGAGAAACAGCGGTTCCTCGCTGATTTTCGGGACTATAAGGGAATTGCCGGTGGCAATGACACGACCGGTTATACCCTCACCTATCCTGTATTTCCCCCTCTCAATTGCCCCCTTTGTGAGGCCATGGGCCACCTCAATACTAATCTCATCGCGCAGGGGATTCAGAATCGTTATGGTACCACGAATCATACCCAGTGAATCGGCAATAATATTCAGCACCTTATAGAGCGATTTCTTAAGGTCGAGAGTTTCATGAAGCGCCATGCTTATCTCGTAAAGAATCTTTAGTTCTTCAATATTTTTCATCGAATATCCGCTCCTTAAACGGTGATTTTCGGTTCCTTCATAAAAGCGACCATAATCCTGACCGGACTTACCGTATATTAAACCCGATCGCTTCCCCGACTGCGGCTACAATACAGCACTGTCCATTTATAATATTTTCCAAACAAAACCCTTTTCTCTAACCGCACTTCTCGCCCCATTCTTCCAGGCCGTCTATGGTAATGTTCTCTGCCTGTTTTGGACGCACCTTGCGATATACTTCAAGGGGTGCCTTTTTTACCCCATCGACTGTCAGCAGATCTTTTTCAATGGAGATGTTAAACAGCTTTTCGTTTTCCTGCAGAAAGGGAAGGATCAGATCCCAGTCCCTTTCCTCCATGGGAGCCACTTCTCCGCCGTTCAACTGCCGATCATCGATCAGCTTGTGCGGATCTCTCACAAAGATGGCACCGCCCGATGCCAGTGAAAAAAGGTTTGATCCTGGATAGGGGGTTTCCAGAGGAAACACATTACCGTTATCATCAAAGGTAATGCCGTTTAGAACCACAAACCCGCCGCCATTCAATGGATCTCCTGCCATAAAAGACTCGGCAAGATAGTCCAGGCAGGTTCCATTGATCACCACTTTCGGTCGCCCCACCGCGTTGACCAAAGGACGACCCGCAGCATTGCCCATGACATAAACATCGCCACCCTTTGCGCCGTACATGAATGTCTGGCCCGTGTCCCCGTGAATCACAAGCTTTCCGGTCTTCATAATCTGTCCCAGCTGATCCTGGGCATTTCCATGAATGGTGACGGTCATGCCATCGATTCCCGAAGCAATATAGTCACCGGAACTGCCGTAGATATCAATACGGACACTTCCGGATTCCGGCCCAAAACCGCAGCCGTGGAACCGCTGACCTTTCAGGCCGAACACAAGAAAGCGACGCCAGCCCTTAAGATAGGCCTCGGACATCAGACGGCTGTCACAGCTGTCTCCTTCGGGTGGAAAAAGCGAGGCATCAATCACCATCACCTTCTCATTATAAACCGGTCCTCTGAAAAGATAACGGTTTTCCCAGTCCACCAGCCGGTATGCGCCTTCCTTATCATCTTTGGTCAGGGACGGGAGATGCCGGAAAATTGTTTCAAGGGTCTGCTGGACCATTTGAAGAATGGACCTCCGCTTCTTATCAAAAGTGGGGTAGCGCCGGTCCATAAGCAGTGTCAACGCCTCAAGCGCCACTTCAAAGTGCGCATCCCCCTTTAATGCCCAGCTTTTGATATCTTTCAGGCAATCCATGAGATTGGCATAATCCCATTCCTGAATACCCTTTTTTACATATTCAAACAACTGATCCGGACGCTGCAAATCAAAATAACTAGAGATATTGAAACGGGAATTTTTCTCATCTTCCATCAGATAATAAACGCTGCCAGGAAGATAGGCGGTTTGTCCCTGGGCCACGGTTACTGCGTTTCCAAATTTATCGACACAGGAGACAATCCGTTCGCTGGGATTGTCTGTTTTATCCAGGTTGAAAATAAAAGACCCGCCATCCGTATGACTGCCGCCGCGGGCATTCCAGTAACGGTCTGCCACGGTGCCGACCCGGGGGTCTTCTTCTGCAATGCTTTTCAATGTTGCATCTGCCGCCTGTTTTTCAGAACAGATCAGCCCCACCTGTACCTGACCGTCATGGAGCGCGAACACCTGCGGTCGAAGCATGGCCGTATCTGTAATACCGATGAGCTGCAGACGGTCATTTTCCGTATCATTACGGGCAATGATAAAAAACCAGGGCCCATCAGGGGATCCATGAACATGGGTAGCCTGGATCGCCCTGTAAATCTTTTGCTTCTCAAAAGGAAGTTGATCAAAATCGCGTTCCATGGTCGGCGCCAGCGCCTCAATGACGTATTCCAGAGGGTACCCGTAGGTTCTACTGTAGAGATCAAACAGAAGTGTTGAAACCTCTGTATCGGTCAGGAACTGGGGATACAGATTTTTCTGTTTTAGATATTCAGAAACAGAATAATAGTTGGCAAAGTCACCATTATGGACCAGGGCCTCATTTAATCCGATAAATGGATGCGCGCCTGCCGGATGCCAGACCTTTCCCTTGGTGGGATAGCGCTGATGCGCAATCCATATGTTTGCCTTAAAATCCTCCAGCTGGTAATACTGGACCACGTGTTCCGCGTATCCGACGATTTTCAGAATAAAAAAGTTCCTTCCATGGGACAGCACAAAGGCCCTCTGTTTACCCACGGCGTTATAAAATATCTTGTTGATATTAAAGCTGTTCTGAAAAATAAATTCATCTTCCGCCCGCCTTTCGGTCAGTCGGGAAAGGTTGTTTTTTTCAATAAACGCTTTGAGGACAATCGGTTTTACCCGGACAAAATAACGCCACACATCCGGCGGTTTGACATCGAGGCCCGGAATATCACGGTAATCGTCCACATGGGGCAGTTCCCGTGATTTGTGCACCTCCAGAAACGGTTCGATGAACTGCTGTTCCACTTCCTTAATCACACCGTCTTCCAGAACCGCAATCTGAAGAATATAGCCGTTTTCCAGCATCTCACCGGAGACGCCCATCATCCTGTGGTCAAAGCCCATGGCGGCAATACCGCCGCCACGGCCGTTCCCCCGGTTATGCATCTGTTTGGACGGCTCAAATATATGTTTTCCTCTCACCGGGATACTGCACACAAATCCGGTAACACCACAGCCGCCCTCTTCTTCGGTCTCAAAATGGGCGTGTTTGGGAAGATCCTCTACCAGAGGCTGTCTGGATTGAATTATATTGGATATCATCTGACGTTTTGGCATAACTTTCTCTAGTCCTGTATTTTAAAAACGTAAATTCTGTACGACGATGTTTCAATGGACACAATCGCCCTCCCCGGGCAGGCCATTGTGTTAAAGATCTCTTGATTTTCAACTTTGAGTTCTTTAACTTTTTAAACTCTTCTTTTCCATATAGTCCAGGTGTACGAGGCAATCGCTGCGGCCCACCAGTTCCTTAACGCTTTTCATGCCCAGGCGTTTCAGGATTCTGACGAACTCTTTTCGCCAGGCCAGGAACATATTGATGATACGCTGTGTGCCCCAGTCATGTTCCATCAGTTCCGTCAGTTCCGGGTCGGTTGTGGCGATCCCCCTGGCACAACCCCTGCCGCTTTCACAGTTATGACAGCGCAGGCATTCCAGAGCCACCAGATCCGCGGTTCCGGTACAGATACCGTCTGCGCCCAGGGCGATGATCTTGGCCATGTCATGGGGCGTCCTGATACCGCCGCCGGCAATCACCGTAATTTTGTCGCGCACACCTTCTTCCGTCAAAAAACGATGAACTTTAGGCAATGCATATTCCAGCGGCATGGCAATATTCTTTTTGGCAATTTCAGGCGCAGCGCCTGTGCCGCCGTAGCTTCCGTCCAGATGCACGATATGGGCACCGGCATAATAAATGCCCACTGCCACCATATCTATATCCGTGGGGGTTGAGACTTTTACGGACACCAGTGCCTGCGGATTGATGGCCTTGATCCAGTCCACATGTTTTTTGTGGTCTTCCACTGAATACACACTGTGGAAGGGAAAGGGGGAAAACAGCGGATGACCAACCACCGCCTCACGCATGCGTGCCACCGCCGGGGTCACCTTGTCTCCCAGCAAATGCCCGCCAAGGCCGGGCTTTGCGCCCTGCGCGTACTTGAGCTCAACGATCTTTACCCGTTTAATAGTCTCCTCTTTGACGCCAAAAAGACCGGTGGCCACCTGGGTGATAACATTGTCATCATAAGGTTTCAATTCATCCGGGTATCCTCCTTCTCCGGTACAGCAGAAAGTCCCCAGTGCCTTGGCCGCTTTCATGCGGCTCAATATGGTCCGGATACTTACCGATCCATAGGACATACCGCCGCCGTAGAAAGGAACTTCTATCTTCACCCGATGGGCGTTATCCTCTCTGCGGTTAAGCTTCACCGTGGTATCGAATTCCTCATCCGGCAGATCTTCAAGACCGGTCTTCCCTTTTTTAACGATGATACGGAGTTTATCAAAACCACCTCCTGATGCGCCAACCTTGTAATCCAGACCACCGGGTGGCACACAACCGTTTTCCGCCATATACCACGTACTAACCAGAAGATCAGCAGTCCACCTTTTGTCTCCCAGCGCATCAAATGTGGGATTTTTCCTGCAGAAAAGCGCATCTTCAGGGCAGTTTTTATGACAGGGATCAGGACAACCGGGTCCGACACACAGGTAATGGTTTTCAGCAAAAACCTTCCCCCGTCTGATCACATGAACACCATAAGAGCAGATTTCCACGCATTTTCCGCATGATATGCACTTGTCCGTCCGGTGCAGTCTATATTTTCCTATTGGGTTCCTGAATCGCGACGGCGTCTTTACGGCCTCAGGAAACTTAAATTTGCTTTGACTACTCAAGTTCAAAACCCTCCCCGACCGATCCAAGTGATCCAAAGGTCGCTTCGTCCAGATCCTCGTAAAACATGGCGCGTCCCACTTCACCCCTGAGGCGGCGGGCTTCTCTAATGCCCATGGCACCCATGACTTCCAAAAGCTGGTTGTGCCACGCACCAAAAAGATTAATGACACGTGCGGTGACCCATTTGGCTGATGCACCACCGATATCAACAGGACATGAAAGTCCGGAAACACAGCGCCGGCACATGCGGCACTGGAGCGCAATCAAGAGCTGAAATTCAGAAAAAACAGCATCTGCGCCGCAAAGCAGGGCCTTGGGTACATGCTCAGCCATGGCAAAGCCGCCACTGGCAATCAAGGTCACATTATTCCTGATATTTGCATCAACCAGAGCCATATGAACAGAACGAATCCCTTCTTTAACATGACGTGGTCCAAATTCTTCAGAAGCCTTTTCATCAGCAGTCAAAGCTTCTTCACGCTGTAAATGAATGATATCCGCACCCGCATTTGCCAGTATAAGCGCTTCTTTTTCCATTCCCTGTTTCATGGGAATTCTGATGCAAACCAGAAGATCCGAAAAAGTAGATTTTATTTTGGCCAAATTGTCTTCCCAGCCGTCATTTTTCACTAACTCGACAATGCGAACCCCTTTGGGAATAGATTCAGGATTCAGAGAATCCATATCCAGAAGCGGAATCAGCCACGGATGAAGTTCCCGGGGCAGGACGCTTAATTGTTCAAGGGAACAGGCCAGCATGGTGCCGAGTTTCATGGCTGCTGTGGCCCACCCCAGAAAGGTAGTATGATTTATATTCCCGAACGGCGGGACTTTCAATAAAATGGGCATGGGAATATCAACCAGCACCGGTGGTTCTTCCACCATGTTCCCCGCATCGTCCAGCAGCAGAAAATCAGAAGGCCGCCCGAGGTCCACAGAAGTGGAGATATATTCCCGTCCGTGAATACCGTCTCTGGTTGGACGCACAATTTCCGACATATCCGTCCAGATGGAATCAAACCCGGGGCCGCAAAACGGTCCGGGATAGCCGGCGCCGGATACGGGAATCTTTCCGGTCTCTGCCTGATACCAGAGCCTTGCAATGATAGCCGGCGTAAAGAATGAATCACCCATGGCCGTAAATTCCGGATTGACCGACTTCTGGATCAATTCCTTGGGGCAGCCCTGAACACAGCGATAACAGTTCATACACAGGTTATCAATGGAGTCTGTCATATAACGGGCATCCAGCCCTCTCTTGTAATACACGTCATACACACACTTTTCTTTTACACAGACCGCACACCTTAAACAGCCTTCTTCCCAGGCAATAACCCCTGATCTTGCAATGGGTTTAAACCGATTGGGAACCGGGTGCGTGTGGATTACATATTTTTCCGGCATTCCAACCCCCTATTCACCATCCAGTTCCGGCCTGGGTAACAACCCTGCCTTTTCCACGATTTCGCCAACAGCATCTTCCCATTCTATGGCCATTACATGAATGCCTTTGACCCCGTCCATCTCCTTGAGTTTCTTGATGGTTTCCACACAGATCTTGATCCCTTCTTCTTTCTGCTTTTCCTTGGAAACCCCTTCCATTCTCTTGACAAGATCATCAGGGACATCCATCCCCGAAACCTTGTTTTTCATATATTTTGCCATGCCCGCGGATTTCAGAGGCGTCACACCTCCGAGGATATAGGCCTTTTCGGTCAGGCCTTTATCCCGGGCCATTTTCAGCCAGTTCTCAAATCGATCCAGATTGTAGATGCACTGGGTTTGAATAAAATCAGCACCGGCATTTATTTTCTTGGCAAGACGAACCACTCTGAATTCCAGAGGATCAGCAAATGGATTAGCTGCCGCGCCGATAAAGATGTCAGGCTTTGATTCCAGTTTTTCACCGCCCACAATCACACCTTCATCCCGCATGTTTTTGACCACCTGGATAAACTGAATGGAATCAAGGTCAAAAACGCCAACCGCTTCCGGCTGATTCCCAAAACACTGATGATCACCGGAAAGACAAAGGACATTTCGGATTCCCATGGCAGACGCGCCCAGGATATCAGACTGCAATGCGATCCGGTTCCGGTCTCTCACCACCATTTGCAATACAGGATCCAGACCCGCGTTTTTGATCAGGCTGCAGGCTGCCATGCTGGACATGCGTACAATGGCAGTCTGGTTATCTGTCACGTTTATAGAATCCACCTTTCCGCGCAGTAACTCAGCCTTTTTAAGAACGATCTCCGGATCTGCGCCTTTTGGAGGACCACATTCCGAAGTTACCGCAAATTCACCTTTTTCGAGTACTCTTCTCAATCGGCTCATGGTATTCACTTTTCCTGGTCCTCCCTCACTATTTTTCTCGGTCCGCCGCCCTGTTTTTTGGCCCAGTTTTTAGGCGGATAAATAGTTTCCAGCCTGTCCAATGCCCCGAATTTTGCCAAACGGTCAATAATGGTCTGCCATGCGCAGGGAACTTCCCGGTTGATTTCGCATTTTCCATTCACAGATCCGCCACAGGGCCCGTTGAAAAGCTGTTTGGAACAGCGTGCCAGCGGACACACACCACCGAAGTAATAAAGTATGCAGTCGCCACAACCCAGGCAGTTTTCCACCCACAAACCCTGGGCTCTTGTCTCACCGAGAAATTCCGTATTCAGGGCGGGAATGATCGGTATCTCCTGATACATTTCAGCAACCGCCTGGACACCGGCACCACAAGCCAGAGAAAGGACCGCGTCATATTTATCTATGATATCATCCAGACGGACCACAAAATCGTTCACGCACTGGCGGTCAAGCGTATATTCTTCGATGGCCACATCCTCATTTTCCATCTTGGCTTTCATTCGCAGCGTGGATGCCAGCATGGCGGTCTCTTTTTGCCCGCCGGCAGCACATTCCGCCACGCACGAGGCACAGCCAAGAACCAGTATCCGCCTATAGGGTTTGATCATTCCCCGAATTTCGGAAATGGGTTTTTGTTCCGCAGTTATCATGTTTTTACTCCTTGATTTATTCTCTCAAAAATATCAACCATTGGCCCGTTTGAGCACCGGTGAGGGATCTATCCCGGAAATCTTTTCCAGGATCTCCCAGGCCAGTTCTGCCAACGTCCTGGGATTATCAGCGGATCGAATGACAATTCCAACCCGTTCTTTTTCAAGACCAATACCTGAAATAATCTCCCGGGTCCGTTGTACCCGTTTTTGGGCCCGCTTATTGCCTTCAAAATACCGGCAGGCGCCTTCAGGACAGGCGATCAGGTAGGCTGCATCGGCAAACTCTTCAAGTGCCCTCAGCAGATGAAAAGGCTCCAGCCTCCCGCTGCAGGGGAGGGGGAATAGTCTGATCTGTTTCCCATATTCTTTTTCCAGAAGCTGCCTGTTGGCCTCATCACTTTCGGGGACATTTTGACAGTAAAAAAGTGCCAGGGTTTGTTTATATTTCTCGGGCATTTTATAACACCTCATTGCTTACTTTCAAAACCTGTTAATCTTTACGTTATTGTTGCCAACTCGCAAAGACCTGTATAGGTATAATTTGCAATTGTCAGACCAAAACAATAATTACAACAATTTCGTTATGTTGGCTACAAAGATGAAGTCTGCAGGATAATGTAAGCTACATTATTGTAAGATAAACAGCAAAAAAAAGACACATCTGTAAGGAAAAAACCCCTTGCAGGTGTTGGAAATTTAAGGATTTCAGTCCGCCATGAGTGGAATGGGCATGGTTGGCAAAGATTTTTGAGTGTCGATGAGTAAAATTTGCAAAGCCTCGTGGTAAGAATCAAATCTCTTTAGAAATGAGTTTTTTCTGTTGGCAGGGCTTGTACCTTCAATGCCGATTCATGATATTGACTTAAAATAATTATTCAAAATGATTCCCAGCTGGATTTTAATAAGCTTTTCCTGTTCCAAGGCATCTTTTATGATCATCGTGCCATCAATACCGATCCGCGACAACCATTCACGATCACCTTCCACCCACTTCCTCACATCAACCGGCGAGGCCGCGTAATTGTCAAACTGAACTCCAACGAGATGAGGCCGCCCCCGAATCGACATTGCCTCTACCTGGCACTCCGACGATGTCGCCAGTATCTCTATTTCTTTGGGCAGAGGAGGTAAAACAGCCTGGGAATGCCATTTAAAGAGGGCAATGGATTTGGGAGGGAAGACCTTGAAAGATTGGGTGCCTGCTGCCATCTTTTGTAATCTGCCCCTGTATAAATCCCACACTGGAGCAAAAGTTATGTCCTACCTTAACCCCAAGTGCATCTGCCATGAGCTGGTGACCAAGACAAAAACCAAGGTAAGACATATCTTTTTTTATCGCCTGACAGATCACGTTTTTTTCGTTTTTAAGGAAGGGATAACTCTCTTCTTGATCCACGTTCGGCGTGCCTCCCAGCACAATCAGGCCATCATAGGAGGCAACATCGTGGATCGGCTGGTGCCAGACCTCCACGATATCGAGTTGTATACGCTGACTTTTAGCAAAATCAATCAGATAACGCCCCGGTTTTTCCCATGATACATGCTGAAAAACAATGAAACGCTGCGGCATCCCTCTCCCTCGCTACTATCATCTCCCGGCATTACCGACCCTACATAATAGGAAGGTACTTTTCAATTTCATATTCACTTACATGGATCCGGTAACGATCCCATTCAATCTTCTTGTTTTCAATGAATTTATTGAAGATATGCTCCCCCAGGGCTTCTTTCACAACTTCTGATTTCTCGACCTCGCTAATAGCCGCGTAGAGATTCCCCGGAAGTTCATCTATTTGAAGCTCTTTGCGCCTCTCCGGAGTGGACTCATAGATATCCTCTTCAATCGGCTCCGGCAAAGGATAGTTATTCTCAATTCCCTTCAATCCGGCAGCCAGCATGACGGCAAAAGCCAGATAGGGGTTGCAGGCTGGGTCGGGAGAACGAAATTCAATGCGGGTCGCTTTTTCTTTCCCCGGTTTGTACATGGGAACCCTGACCAGAGCGGAACGGTTCCGCCTGGCCCAGGAGATATAAACCGGGGCCTCATAACCGGGGACCAGTCTTTTGTAAGAGTTGACCCACTGGTTAGCCACGGCGGTAATTTCTCTCGCATGCTTCATAATGCCGGCGATATAATTTTTTGCCAAAGAGGAAAGATGGTACTTGTCCTGCGGATCATAAAAGGCATTCCTCTCCCCTTTGAAGAGAGACTGATGGGTGTGCATACCACTTCCATTCTGACCGAATAAAGGCTTAGGCATAAAGGTGGCATAATAACCGTGTTGTCTTGCTATTTCCTTGGTCACCATTCTAAGGGTGACAGTCTTATCAGCCATTTTCAAGCACTCGTCATATCGCATATCAATCTCGTGCTGGCTTGGCGCAACCTCATGGTGGCTGTATTCTATCTGAATCCCCATATCCTGAAGAGCAAAGATCGTATCCCTTCTTAACTCCCCCCCCCTGTCTAAAGGCCGGGTATCAAAATATCCAGCTTTATCAATAATCTTCGGAGCTTCGCTGTTTTCAAAATAGAAATACTCAAGCTCCGGTCCTATATAAAAGATATAGCCCATATCAGCGGCGCGCTTCAAAACCCTTTTCAGTACATAACGGGGATCGCCCTCATAAGGAGTTCCATCGGGCTGTAAGATATCGCAAAACATCCTGCAGACGGGTTTTTCCGTACCTTGCCAAGGCAAAAACTGCAAGGTTGTAGGATCGGGTTTGGCGATCATGTCGCTCTCTTCGATCCGGGCAAATCCTTCAATAGAGGAACCATCAAACCCCATCCCTTCCAGCAACCCCTCCTCCAGCTCCGAGGGAGTAATCGCAAAACTCTTCAAAATACCGAGAACATCCACAAACCATAATTGAATAAAACTGACATTTCTTTCCTTAACAATTTTCATTACATCGTCCGCATTTCTACAGATCATCTTTTGACCTCCTTTTTTATTCCCCTATTCTTATTTTAACTGCACCTTTTTAGTATTTACTATTGAGCAAAAGCTATGCCAATGAAATATTTATATTCCCAAATTCTACAGACATGCCCGTGTACTTTAGAGTTTACGCCTAAAACCACATCACCGCAAATAGGTTAATAATAACAGATACGACAACACTTTTGTAATTTTTTATGGCAGATAACAACACTTTTATAGAAAAAAAGAAGTAAGTTTTGTTATTTTGATAGGGTGTGGTAGGTTGAAAAAAATGGACACCAATGTTTAGATGGAGAGACCAAGACAGAGGTGCGAAAATGTAAAGAGTACCCAACGGGCGATACACGAAAGAGTTTCGAGAAAAAGCGGTAAAGAAGGATCAAAAGCTCAAATAGCGTCAAATAAGGCCGTTTTTCAACGTCCCGCCGGGGTTTCTTATAAATTCGTAGATTACCGGGTGAGTACAAACTTCGTAGTATTTTCTGGATGTCTTGCCGATCACTTCCATGGTTTCGGGCCTGACCCGAAGAACATCAGCTTCTCGAATAATCAGGCGCTGATATTTACCGGTTAATGTCGGTACTTTGCCGGTATAAAGCTGTATATTTTCATTACTACCTATCGGATACGTTATGCTTTTCAGGTGGATTTCTTTGGAAAGTTTAGCAAACCCGCCTGGGTCGAGCTCAATCCCATTGGAGTTATATCTCAGATAAAGGTCATCCGCCGTGGCCTCAATTTCTTCATCCGAAACACTTTGATATAAAAATAGATTGACCATCTGATTTTCATTCTTGAACCACTTGCGCAACCGCTTATCGCAACCCGATAAGCGGTCTGCCAGATTAATCGCAGGGGAGATTATGATCCTGGAATTGCCGTCAAAGAGAAACGTCGGAGGGCTTTCGTTGTAACAGATTCCGACCCCTAATTCGAGTATCGGCAGATTATGCTTTTGACTTCTCACATTATATTGCTGAACGATATGAAGCATTCTGATTGCGAGTCCGCATGCACGAGCCACACTATACCAACCCTGCGGCATGTTTTCATGTTCGAAGAGGGACAAAATAATTGCATCCCCTTCGATGAATTCCTTAGACCCACCATAGTCAGAAAGAATTTCCGAGATAGGATCAAAAAAATTAAGGCTGAAATATGAAGCCGGGTTAAGCCCCCTGGCTCTCATCATATAAGTGATATCCACGGAGCCTCGAATATCCGCTTTGATAATTACATGATTAATGATGGGATTTTCTTCCTTGGCCCTTTCGTCAGGCAGCAGAAACTCATACAAGGAACGGTTTTCCCTCGACAAAATCAATATTTTTTCTTCTCTTACGAGGTTGATACTGTCCATCGCGCCTTTAAGAAGACGGCAATTGCTTAGATCCCTGTTATATTGGGAAAAATGTCTAAGAAAATGCAGCAGATGTTGTTTCTTTTCACGATCGGAATACCTTCGCATCCGACGGATTGTCTTGTGAAGGGGTAAAAGAGAATGTGATTTCCGGCCTTTCATCTGTCTAATTATACTTCGTCGCGATCTTGAATTAGCCAGAAGATCACGAATCTGACGCGGTCGCATGGGGGGGCAGTACCTGCCGTATATGGATTTCATTTCAAAGGCTGCCACTACGCTCTTGATCACTTGCCTTTTCTTGAATTCGCGATAAAAGAAATTGAGCAGTTTCTCTTGAGTTTTCATCCGCGATTTGATCTCGCCGAGAATGTTTGCGGCCTCCCGATTCTTCCTGGACCTATTATATTGTTCCTGCGTATCAAAATAATTGAACATCAGGTCAATATTGTCGACTTCCATTATCCATGGATCTAATGTATTTATTTCTGTTTGCAAGATGACGTTTTCTTGCCCGTTCCTTTTTACCGTTTCATCGAACAAATGCTCGCCTCTCGTACCTTCGCAATCAATGTCCGTTTCGCCCAATAGGGCGTAGATCATTGATTTAATCTTCGGGTAACTATCGTGATCTTCGGATCGTTGGCCAATAAGTACATATGCTGCGGTCAAAAAACGGTCATCTACAATGTTATCCGCCTGGAGCATAGGATTGAGGAAAAAAATGTTCGGGAGAATGTGTTCGGATTGGAAATTAGACTCTCTGATATTGCGCAGACTGCTGTCCTGAACATCAGCCATTATTTGGAACAGTTCTTCTCCAACACGGAGGAGCATTTGTTGCTGATTGTACTTGATTTCCGCCAGTTTCTCCTTAATCTTGAAAGATTCAAACGGGTCATGAGAATGAGATAATTCATAAGTTCTGATGATATCTTCAATCTTCGCTATAAGTGTTTCAAATTGTTTCTTGATTTCTTTAAGAAACAATTTGGCAATAGAAGCCTGTCCCAGGAAATCGATTTTAACTTCAGATGCCGATTTAGCCCTATTTATCCCATCAAGGAGAATATTTGTGCAAATACCCCGCAAAGTTTTTTTTTCTTTTTCGCAGTGCTCTTTGTTGTACTGACTAAAAAAGTTTTCAGTTCGACTATGTTTGATCATTAGAAGAAAGGCTGCTCGTTTGACGGCGTTGTAAACTTGAGGACTGAGATGGACATCGATGTGGATGTTATCTACCCCACGAACGAGAACATCTAAAGAAAATTCAATTAGATATCGTTTAAGAGGGAGGTGTCTTAGGCTTGGAGGCTTTAAAAAAAAATGAAAAAAGCTCAACATGGCATTACCGGCGATTGAATTATTCTCTATTTATATGGGTACTGTGGGGCTGTTGAAAAAGCCCTGTTCCAATTATGCTGCGATATAAAAACTTCTTACTGAAAAAGGATATTTTGTCCCAAAACTTGATAACGCCTTACAAATATTCATTGCCAAACGATTCATGA
>JBAZOY010000016.1:0-40656 GCA_041648505.1 Syntrophales bacterium
AAAGAAGATCATCAAACTGTCCTTTTTTGAGTCCTTTGAAAGGAAATTGGGTAAGGTTAATATCAGACGTTTTAGAAATCCGGATAAAGAGGCTAAAATTTTAGAGCTTGTAAAGGATCACCCCTATTTCATGCATGGAATAACCCATGAGGATGAGAAAGGAAATCTTGTTCGCATTTTAGACATTGTAGAGGGGATGAATTTTTTTCAATACATAGATTCCCTGGATATGGGCTATGAAAGCTATTTCAGGAAGGTTCTACCGGGTATTCTCAAAAAGTTGATAAGGGTGTTTGAAGCGATTCGCTTTCTCCATATTAATGGATTCAAGCATGGAGACGTCAGGAATGATCATATTATAGTGGATAGTGAAACCGGGAATTATGTATGGATTGACTTTGATTATGACTATGAAACGAATGAAAATCCTTATGGGCTGGATGTGTTTGGGTTAGGAAACATTTTGATTTACGCAGTTGGAAAGGGGTTTCATACAATTCATAATATAAGAGCCGATACAACCAGATATGGCGATTTAAAAGACCGTTTTGAGTCACAGGATTTTTCTATATTATATGAAAGGCGATTTATCAATTTGCGTAAACTGTACCCGGATATTCCTAAATCAATAAACGACATTCTGATGCATTTTTCAAGTGAAGCAGACGTTTATTATGAATATGTAGAAGAACTTATTGAAGACCTGAACAGAAGTTTGTCTTCGATTATCTGATAAAAGGAGGAATATTTTGCCGAACGCTATTCTCATTGCCTTGAATGATTCCGTCAGTTCAAGGGCAGTCTTAGATTTCTTGACCCGATTAACATTAAGTAAAGAAGATAATCACATCACTTTGCTTCATTTTTTTAGAGAACCAATGTCCAGTGAAGAACTTATGGGAAAGAAATTTGCGAAGGAGCAACCTGCCAGGTATATGGCGGTATTGGAAAAGGCCAGAGACCAACTGGTGGAAAGCGGTTTTGATCCAAAGAAAATAGACATTGAACTTATTACCGAACCTTATGCGACGATATCTGAGGGGATTATCGACCAGTGCAAGAAAAGGCACTATGACATGGTTATAATCGGTCGCAAAAGATTGTCCAAGGCTGAAGAATTTGTACTTGGCGATGTAAGTATAAAATTGATCCGAGCTCTTGAAAAAACGGCTGTTCTGGTTGTAAAGTCCGGCTAAAACTTTCAATATCCTGTATAAAACTATACGGGAAGTGCTTGACTTTTCGGTCTAATTGGTTATCAATAAAGTTAATCATAAGGTTCTGACTATATATTATTAGGACTTGATTCTCGTAATATGCAACAATATGCCTGTATATAATGAGTTGAATACACATATTGAGGACACCTCTAATATATGAACGAATTATGCGAGGTTAAGTAATAATTTGGTTTTTATGTTTTAATGATCTAATTTGCGTTTAAGTTTCATAAAATATTTCATAGCATGGTATCATAAATATCCTCAAAAGAGATAGACATGGATCAGTTGCCCGAGAAGTTGATTTATATTGTCGGTAGCTTCAAATTACAAAATGAGATGATGGCATCCTTGATAGAGCGGGAAACTGATATAAAGTGTCGCGTAGTTGAGGATGTCGGTCATATCCTGGGTCTGGGTGACCAAGAGATAAGTCCAAACAAGCTGATCCTCTGGGACTGTCTGGGAAAAGATCCAGGGATATGTCTTACTGAGCTTGAGCAGTCTGATAGAAACATATTGGACCGCTACTTTATAGCCTTCTTTAATGTAAACCCCGATCTTCAATTTGAAGAAGAAGCTTCTACACGAGGAGTGCGGGGCTTCTTTTATGAGCAGGATCCCTTCGAAAAATTTTCGAAGGGTGTCAGGGCTATTTTAAATGGAGAATTATGGATTTCAAGGAAGATTTTGACGAAATTCCTGGAAAAAAGAAAGGAAGACCATAATCCCAGACTTTATAAATCTCTCCTCACATCAAGGGAGATTGAGATATTGAGTATGGTCTCAATAGGAGCAAAAAACGAGGGGATTGCTGATAAACTTTTCATCACTCCCAATACGGTTAAAACACATATATACAATATATTCAAAAAGATAGGTGTTCCCAATCGTCTTCAGGCAGCCCTCTGGGCAGCAAAAAACCTCTGATACATCATAAGAAAGTACTACCCCTGTTATTTTTTCTAGTCTATTTTTACTACTTTTTGAATCCATTTTCCTTCCCAAAATACAAATCAAAATCATACATTCTGCGTATTGATCTTCCAATAATATTCAGATTAAAATTGCATTAAACTTTTACAATCAACCTCTAACTTTCTACTGCAGTCTAATAAAAATAATCTCAGGAGTTAAAACTTATGAAAGAAAATGAGAAGAGAACATTAGAACGATTTGATCTCGAGATCTCTGCCAAAATCGAGGTAGGAAATTCCGAACAGGACCGAAAGAGACTTGATTTCATGACAAAAGATGTATGTTCAGGGGGGGCATTTTTTCATACTTCACAAACTCTTCCCGAAGGTACAAATGTCAAAATAGATCTGATTCTCCCGCTTGATAGCCTGAAAAAATTGAATGATGATTGTAAACAGGCTTTTATTAAAGTAACGGGAACAGTTCTTCGATCTGCATCAGGAGGCATGGCTATCCGTTTTAATGAAGACTATCAGATTAGTCCCTGGGGAAAAGAATGATGTGACCAAATTTTATCATGACCTTTCTTTGTTTCTTAATTTTACAAAAGAAAATCGGAGGATTTAATCATGAGCTTGAGAGATAACCTGCCTCTAGATGCCCTTCAACAGGTCCAGACGGCAATAAAAAACACTGCCTCATATCCTGAAAATCATCCCATTACGGGCCTGATTTGCAGCAAGTCCTACGAAACATTATCAAACCTCCTCGACAAACAAAAGACTTTGACTGTTTGTGTTTTTGGGGAAAAATTGATGGTGGATGATGTGCCGATTGATGGAAAAGAGACTACCTTCGCTAATTTTGCAAAGGATCTCGAACAAAAGGATATTGATAGCATCACTTTTTGCCATGGATTATCGGAAAAAGAATACAAAATCTTTCTCAATGCGATGATAAAGAGGCCTTATGTTCTTAGTCAAGAGGGCGGTGTGGCCTCTATTCTCCAGCACCAGCGTGTTTGTAATATAAGACTAAATGACGTGAAGTACGGAAAGATATCGGAAGAATCAGAATCAGGACGGGGTAAAGATAGTTATATTTTAGACTGTCTCAGAGGTGAGAATGGCAATTCCGGAGACTACGGGTATAACCTTGTTCAGATCATTGAAGATGATCCCCAGAGAATTTCCGATCTTATACTGCAGGTAGCTGAAACTCAAGATATAACAATAAATCCATATAATCAAGTGGGCAGGGCAAAGGTGGCGGTTGAGTCAATGAATCGGTTATCGACTGAATTAATTGCGAGACATGGAGTCACACGGAATCAATTCAAAGAAAATATGATTTCCATATTATCCACGTGCGACAAAGAAATGCTGGCAAATATGTCAAAGACTATGGAAATTGTGGAAGGAGAACAAGATGAAATCATAGAGGGTCTGGCAGGTGAGTTTCTTTATGATGCCATAGCTGATACCTGCGTTGCTGAATATATAGAGAAGGGCAAATTTAATCTGGGATTCGTTAAAAAATTACTTTCTTCTCTCGATGAGCGTAAAAAACTTCTGCCTTATCTTCAAAGAAAATTAAAGGGAATTGAAACCCCGGATGGGGTAAATAACATATTTGAGCTTTTGTATAAGGAACCCGAAGAAATTTGCGAAGAAAATATGTCTTATGAAAATCAGGATGTTCCCCAGGATGTTCCTGTCAAGAATGAGAGAAAAGAAACAAGAGATAAAGAGATGAAGGATGAGGTTACCAGATTATTATCAGAGGGAAAAGGCGATCAGGTTACTGAAATTATAAAGGATTTATCAAAAAGATTGGATGACACATCCTGGAAAATCAGGAAAAAGATATCCGAAAACCTTCTGGATATTACTCGCGTTCTTGATGACTTTGACAAAGTAAATGAGAACTTTCGAGAGATATCGGCCGCTCTGATCAAAAGGTTGAAACAGGAAGATCACGTTGATACATATCTGATCGCATCGGAAAATCTTCGCAGTATATGCTCCCCACAGAATAAAATAGGAACTTATTTCATAAATGAGACCTTGGGGGGGAGATTATTTGAAACCAATGAAATTACTAAAGAACAACTACAAAAGGTCTTGATGGCACGAAAGAAAAATGGCAAGAGCCTTCAATATAACTTGGGAGCCCTCAATGCCGTTGATGAGGCAGTTCTCACCCAGTTTTTGGCTCAAGAATATAAAAACTGCCAGACAGTAACTCTCTCTAATATAAATTGTATTGCAGAAGATATCCTGAATGCCGTGCCGATTAGATACGTAAAACGCCATCTGGTACTCCCCTTCAGGTTAGATTCTGGATGCCTCCATGCTGCAACAATGAATCCTAACGATATGGATATCTTCAAAGATATTCGGTTTATAAGTGGCCATTCAGTGGTTCCCCACCTTGCTGCAGAATACCATCTCCTCAAAGCCATTGAGAAATTCTATAAGCTCGATCTCCTTCAACCGGATCATAAGCAGGAAATAAACTCCGTTCAACAGGAAATAAACTCCATTCAACAGGAAGAAGGTGTTGAATTTTGTGAGGAAGAAGGGACAGTTACCACTGTAGATGATCTGAAGGACTCAGATGCCCCTGTCGTCAGGCTCGTTAATATGATTATAAAATCAGCCATCAATCAAAAGGCCAGCGATATTCACATAGAACCCTACGAAAATGAACTCAGGGTACGCTACAGAATAGATGGGACACTAACGACAGCACAAAGCCCGTCCATTAGATATGCCAATGTGATGGCCTCGCGTATAAAAATAATGTCCAAATTAGATATTTCCGAGAAACGCCTTCCACAGGATGGAAGATTTAAGGCCAGATTGAACGGTCATTCTGTCGACTTTCGGGTTTCTACATTTCCGGGAATCTTTGGAGAAAAGCTGGTTCTTCGCCTACTGGACAGTTCCAATATAACATTAGACATAAACAATCTGGGATTAAACGACAATGATTTGACTGCCCTTTTAACTTCTATATATAAATCGAAAGGGATGGTTTTGGTTACCGGACCTACAGGAAGCGGAAAGACGACGACCCTGTATTCCGTACTTCATACTCTAAATGATGGATCTAAAAACATTTGCACTGCTGAAGATCCTATAGAGTATAATTTAAAGGGAATTAACCAGTTTCAGATGAACTCTAAGATCGGTCTCAATTTTGCCCGTGCCCTCAGAACGTTTCTGAGACAGGATCCTGATATCATTATGGTGGGAGAAATCCGCGATTTTGAAACTGCAGAGATTGCGGTGAAGGCCGCACTTACAGGTCATCTTGTCTTGAGCACGCTACATACAAACAGTGCGTCTGAAACGATCACAAGGATGCTTAATATGGGGATCGAACCCTATCTGATCACCTCATCTCTCAATCTTGTTGTAGCCCAGAGACTAATGAGAAAGATTTGCGAGAAATGCAAACGGGAGGTTTCACCGACTGATCTGCAACTGAAGCTTCTAAATAATTATGGATTTGATATCTCGGGTCATAAAGTTTTTAAAGGAGAAGGGTGTGAAGAGTGTTACAATACAGGTTACAAAGGAAGAGTTGCCGTATATGAAACAATGCCCTTGTGGAATGAGATTCAGGAATTAGTTTTGAAAGGAAAATCCTCTTTAAGAATAGAACAAGAGTCTTTAAAATTAGGACTTGTAACTCTAAAGAAGCACGGTTTAAATAAGGTAATAGAAGGAATAACCGACATTGATGAATGGATGAGGGTGGTTGCATAAATAATCTAAAGCAAATGAGTTTTTTATATAAAAGCAGTCAACTTGTTTTTAGACACTGGGCTGATGATAATTTTGATGGAAAGGTTGACGTTGTTGTTCTGGAAAACATGGATACTGAAAGACCATGGATTGAACGGTGGGCTGCTGTGCGAAGCTCGCATTATGACGGAAGGCTTGATGAAGCGGCAAGCTTGTGCAATTTCAAACCAGATTCATTTTATGCTGAATAATGAATGGCAGCTGTTTAATATTATGATTATGAGACGCTCCATCATGGGTATACTAATATGTGAGAAAACCCATAGCAACTATGAAAAAGGGCAATTGAATTAACTGACAAGCAGCTTGAACATTACCTGGAAGAGTAACTAACCGGGGAATATTGGGCGGTTACATATTAGTATTTTTACCTGAAACTTTCAAAGATATCAGCCGTAGTGTTCATTTTCCAAGACACCTTGTTTTTTGTGCAATCTCCCAACTACTACATTCCCCTAATTCACAGGCCATTTTCCAATCAGAACAAGCCATTTGCACATTTCCCTTAGCTTCATAAGTACACCCCCGATCGTTGTAGGCCTTGGCAGACCTCGGGTTTATCCCTATGGCCCTGGTATAATCAGAGATAGCCTTGTCATAACTGCCTTTATGATAAAAGGAAAATCCCCGATTGTTATATGCCTCGGTAAATCTCGGGTTTATCTCTATGACCTTGGTGAAATCCGCGATGGCATTATCGTGCTTACCTTTTTTAGCAAAGGCAATCCCCCTAGCCAGGTAAACCATAGCATCTACCGGATTTATTTGTATGACCTTGGTGAAATCCGCGATGGCATTATCATACTGGCCTTTCGTATAATAGGTAAAACCCCTGTTTTTGTAGGCATAAACATCTACCGGGTTTATTTCTATGACTTTGGTAAAATCCGCGATGGCATTATCATACCGGCCTTTTTTACCATAGGCAATTCCACGATTATTATATGCTTCAGCAAACCTCGGGTTTATTCCTATGGCTTTGGTATAATCAGCGATGGCACTATCATACTGGCCTTTCGTATGATAGACAGCTCCCCGACTGGAGTAGGCATGTATAAAATTTTCATTTAACTCAATTGACTTATTATACTCAGCTATTGCTTTGTCCAATTGTTCTTTTATGGAGTAACTTAGTCCCCTAAAATAATGAAAAGCCACCTTGTTCTTTATCCTGTTGCTGGTTACATCTTCAATGATTGACAGGACTCTTTCTGCAATGGCAAAATTTTTATCATCTTTAGAAATATTTTTAAATTCATCCGTCGCCCTTTTAAATTCTCCTTGGTAAGCGTATTCTAATCCGTTAATTAAGGTCTGCTCAGGGGTATTTTGAGCAAAACATAGGGCAACCATAAAAAGTGATATTATTAGAACTGATGCGCTTATAATGTCTAGAGTTTTCACGGGAAATTTATGATTCACTATTTTCATATTTTATGGTTTATTAAGAATTATAGAAGGTGTCAATACTCGACCATTCCTTGCACTTGCTACACGTATTACAACATTGTAGCCGATCGATTGATAAGAAATTGTTTTTTTACAGGCAAATTATAAGACAAGAGGTCTTTTATGTCAATGAATTAGTAATTTGGGGGGCACCATAATAGTTTTGAGGGAGGAAAATGAAAGTATTCATAACCGGTGGCTCAGGTTTTGTAGGAAGCTTTTTGACAAAAAAGCTCATAGCACAAGGGCATCAAGTGACTATTCTCACTCGAAAAATAACGTCGCCTCGCACTCTCCCTGACGGAGCTGTCTTTAGTGAAGGAGACCCCACCAAACCCGGACCGTGGCAGGAAAATGTTGCAAACCACGAAGCAGTTATCAATCTTGCCGGCGCTTCCATTTTTAAGCGCTGGACAAAGGAATACAAGAAAGAGGTCTGTGATAGTCGTATACCTACAACTAATAACCTTGTCGACGCCCTAAGGGACAGAAAAGGAAAGGAAACCCTTCTGTTCAGTACGTCTGCGGTTGGCTACTATGGTTTTCACAGTGACGAAGAATTAGACGAAAATGATAAGCCCGGTGACGATTTTTTGGCAAGCCTCGCTCACTCATGGGAGTCTGCCGCCTTGCAGGCAAAAGAATACGGCGCAAGAGTAGTTCTATGTCGCTTTGGGGTTGTGCTGGGTAAGAACGGTGGAGCTTTAAGCCGGCTATAGTTCCAATTTTCAAATGGTGCTTAGGCGCCCCACTGGGAAGTGGTAAACAGTGGTTTTCCTGGATCCACGAGCAGGACCTCGCAAACATATTTTTATTTTTATTGGACCATAAAGAGATCGAAGGTCCTTTAAACTGTACCGCCCCACAGCCGGTTCGCAACCAGGAGATGACCAAATTGTTGGGAGAGGCCCTGCAAAAGCCAACGTTCTTTCCTCCCATACCTGTATTTGTCGCAAAGCTAATTCAAGGTGAGTTCGCCAACGTTCTCGTTAAAGGTCAGAGAGTAATTCCTAAGAAACTGGTAGAGAGCGGCTATCAATTTAGTTTCGATACTTTGAAAAGGGCATTAGAAAACCTTCTACAGCAGTAATAAATAGGCTTCGTTTGGTTCCGTAGGATAAAACGTTATTAGTGTTGAGTATGCGAAAAGTTATCCCAAAAGAGTGCAACTTTGGACCTTGCCACATTTAAAAAGGCATTCCTGTTTCCTATTCCCCACAATAAAGAGAAAAAAGCCCGGTTATTATAGAAGAATACACTCTCCATTGGTTTTTCAACGTTGATAATTCATTGCTTTTTAAACGGAGAAATTATAAGACAATTTAGAAAACAAAGAAGGAGCACGAAAAAATGGATATTACTCAAGCAAAAGTAATTTTGGGAGAATTATTTTCTTTTATATTTAATGATGCAGATAAACTGATTAAATATTTAAAATTACCTGAAAATTCTAAGATGCTGGATGTGGGAACCGGGATGGGTTATTTTGCAGTATTGCTTGCGTTAAATGGTTATACGGTATTAACAGGAGAACCTGAATCCGACAATTCGATTTATGCCAAGCGAGATTGGCTTGATAATGCTAAAAAAGTAGGCGTTGATCATTTGATAAAATTTAGAGCTTTTGACGCTCAAGACATGCCGTTTGATGATAATACTTTTGATGTAATATTTTTTTTTGGTGTTTTGCATCATATTAACGAAAACTCCAGGGAAAAAGCATTACATGAATCTGTTCGTACCTCCCAGAATAATGCAGTTATTTGTTTTATCGAGCCGAATCAGAACGGCATGAAAATGGTGAAGAAACATCACCCTTCACATCCTGAAGCTGCCGATCCGAGTAAATATATTAAGGGACTGAATTTATCTTTAGAAAAAAAGAAAGGAGAGTTTTTTGATTCTTTTATTTTACGGAAAGGGTGCATTTAAGCCGGCAATGAAAAGCAGGGTGGGGGGGGCTAATTCCGTGCGATTTCTTTATAGACCTTTAACCTGATTAACCTAGTTGATTGTTAAACCCATACATCTTTTTAAAACAGCTTTCAAAATGAAACAACACCTTGAGATTATAGGAATACATTAGAAGGTAAAATGAAACGTAATTATCTGCGTAGAGGCAAAGGAAGGAGGTCTTACGAAACTTGTAAAACCGACAATAAAGCAAGGATGCAACCGGAAGCAGATAGTGTACTAGAAAAGATCTTTGCAAAAATAGGAAAGCCCCCCTCTACTAAATTCATCCCGGATCCATTTCAGTTACAGGCTCTGGAAGCAATTAAAAGGACGGATTGCCTTGTAATTGCCCCGACCGGATCTGGAAAAACCTGGATTGCAGAAGAGGCGATTCTTTCCGTTTTCAGCAAGGGAGGACGTTGCTGGTATGCATCTCCTCTGAAAGCCCTGACTAATGCTAAATGGGTAGAATTTGGAGATCATTTTGAAAACAAGAATGTGGGGATACTGACAGGGGACAATAAAGAGAATGCCGATGCTCCGATCATTGTCGGTACGACGGAAATCCTGAGGAATCAGCTCTATGATGCCATGCACCGGGGTGATGATTTAAATTGTGATCTGGTCATCTTAGACGAGGCCCATTTCTTAGGAGATAAAGACAGGGGTGTCGTCTGGGAAGAGATCCTGATATATATGCCGGTAAGGGTAAACCTCCTCCTTTTATCTGCTACGGTCGGAAATGGTCATGAGATTGCTTCGTGGCTTAAATCTATACGGGGTAAGGAATGTGTGGTCGTAACAGAAAAAAAGAGGCCCGTTCCGCTCTATCCGCTGTTTCTCCACCCCTCCGGCAGGCTCATGCCTTGTCTGGAAAAGAGAAAACTCTATCATGGTGTAACGGAGTTTATCGATACAAGACGCAAGGATCACAAAGGGAAAAACTCTTACCGTTTTGGTGACATCATTGCGGTATTGGAGAGATTTAAACTTCTACCTGCTATTTTTTTCCTTAAGTCACGATCAGAATGTGACGCAGCAATGAAAAGCTGTTTAGTCGGTCCGGTTGATGTTGTGGACAGTCCTTTTCATAGAGAAATAAAAGACCTCCTTGATCGTTTCCCCTATTTGAAAAATCACAAACAATTGCACTATCTATCTAAATCACAAGTAGCTGCCCATCATGCGGGACAATTACCCGCGTGGAAATTTATGGTAGAATCAATGATGAAGAAAGGGCACCTTCGTGCCATCTTTGCCACAAGCACCGTTGCAGCAGGTGTCAATTTTCCTGCAAGAACGATTGTTTTGTTTAACTCGGATATTTTCAACGGCCATGAATTCAACCCCTTAAAAGGCACGGAATTTCACCAGATGACGGGCAGAGCAGGCAGACGAGGACAGGACGAGATCGGGTTCATGCTGGCCATTCCGGGAAGATTCATGGACATTTCTCATATTAAACGTCTCTTATTCAGAGAACCTGAAAGTATTTTAAGCCAGATACGTAATGACTTTTCCATGGTTTTGAACCTCCTCCTGTCTCAAACTCCGGATGATATCAGAAATATCTTTAAAAAGTCTTTCGCCGCCTATCAGCGTACGCGTACCCCTAGTCTTGCGAAGAAACATGTTCAGGAAGAGGGGTTGGATCTCTGGAACGATTTTTGCCGACATTTAAGCTTCTTAAGAACAGAAGGATTTGTAGACGAAGACAATCGTCTTACAGAAAATGGTATATGGGCATCGCAGTTGAGACTGGATCGGCCTCTTCTTATTGCCGAATGTTTGCGACAACACGCTTTTCCGGAAGATGATGAAAAACTTCTGGCGGCGGTGGTTGCCCCATTCGTCTATGATGGAGACCAGGATATCGAAATAGTCAAAAAAAAGGCTTACCGAAAACTGACCCGTGCTTATAACAAAGTCAATGCCGTGCTGAGCCCTATGTCAAAGCGCATGAAAGATATGGAATTTATCGTAAAGCCGCTGTATTTCTGGACGGCTGCATTGATGTATGACTGGGCAAGGGGCGGTACATGGGAAGAGATCGTAAAGAATATGGGCATAGCGGATGGTGATGTGGCAATGCTGATCCTGAGAACTGCTGATAACCTGCGACAGATTTCGTCACTGAAAGAAACTCACCCGGAAATAGCGATACTTGCTGTCAGGGCAAGAGAAGCAATTCTTAGAGAACCTGTAGTCTTTGAATAGTTCAAGATGAAGATTCTTTATGAAGCGAAGACTCAATTCTCTCCCCTACCCTTTCGAACGATCTGTAATTCATAGTCAAAACGGGGATAATTTGTTCTCGATTGGAGTAAATTTATGTATAAGAATAAGCTCCTTAACAAGAGAATGTTTCCAATTTCACAAACCAACCATCCATTCTTTATATTCCCCTTTAGGTGGCCTCCATCTCCTGTACCTTTTTGATGGCTGCTTCCAGGACGATGTGTTTTTCCCTCAGTTCCCTGAATTTACCCTCTTCTTTTTTAACTGCCGTCTCCGCAGCCTTTGCCATGAAATCTCGATTGGCCAGTTTTTTAGAGACCATGGTTAATTCTTTTGCCATCTTCGTCATTTCCTTTTCGAGCCTTGTCCTTTCTGCGGCAATGTCAATAATACCTTCCAGGAGGACAAAGATCTTTATAGGACCAACAACCCCTGTTGCCGCACCCTTCGGCTCCTCTATATTGGTCCCGATATCCAGGGTTTCCAGGCGGGCAAGATCCACAATAAAATCCCTGCCCATCTCCAGGACAGTTCTTAATTCTTCCTCCGGGACAGAGATAATTACCTTGATTCTTTTCGGAGGAGCTATATTCATCTCAGCCCTGACATTCCGGATCTTTGTGATGACCTCCATAATAAGACCCATCTTTCCCCGGGCATCAGAATCTTCCCTGCCATTGACGGCAGAGGGAAACTCACTGACCATGATGGAAGTGCCGTCCTTGACCATGGTCTGCCATATCTCTTCGGTTACGAAGGGCATAAACGGGTGAAGCAGTTTTAGAGTTGCTTGTAATACGGTGAACAGCGTGTGCTGGGTGGCAAGTTTTTCTGCCGGGCTTTTCTTTCCGTAGAGGACAGGTTTTATCAGCTCCAGATACCAGTCACAGAGTTCGTGCCAGACAAACTGATAAATGCTTGTAGCGGCTTCGTTAAAGCGGTATTCTTCCAGGGCGCTGACTACCTCTGCCGTGACTGTGTTCAGCCTGGCTTTAATCCAGCGGTCAGGAAGGGATTCATCCGCAACAGGGATTTCAGTATAAGCCCCGGCCTGGTAGTCTTCCAGATTCATCAGGGAAAATCTGGTGGCATTCCATATCTTGGTAACAAAGAATTTATATCCCTCAATCCTCTCCTCGGACATCCTTACATCCCTGCCCTGAGCCGTAAAGGCGGCCAGGGTAAATCTGAAGGCATCGGCACCATATTTTTCAATCATCTCGAGAGGATCGATAACATTCCCCCGGGATTTGCTCATCTTTTCACCGTTTTCATCCCGTACAAGGGCGTGGAGATATACATGCCTGAAGGGTACCTTCTTCATAATGTACAAACCCATCATCATCATCCTGGCCACCCAGAAAAAAAGGATGTCAAAGCCGGTGATCAGGACGGAGGTGGGATAGAATGTTTTTAATGCTCTTGTTTTATCCGGCCATCCGACGGTGGAAAAGGGCCAGAGAGCGGAGCTGAACCATGTATCAAGGACGTCTTCTTCCTGTCTCAGAACGGTCTCACCACAGGAGGGACATTTATCCGGGTCCTTGACAGAGGCTATCGTCTCTCCACACCCGTCACAATACCATACGGGGATCCTGTGACCCCACCATATCTGCCGTGAAATGCACCAGTCTCTGATGTTGTTCATCCACTCGAAGTATGTTGGCTCCCAGCTGGAGGGTATGATCTTTGTCTTTCCCTTGGTCACAGCCACACTTGCCACCTTTGCCAGGGGCTTTATTTTGATAAACCACTGTCTCGAAACAATCGGTTCGATATCTGTCCCGCACCGGTAACACCCTCCGATATTGTGGACATAAGGCTGCTTGCCGGCCATAGATCCTTCCTTCTCCAGATCTTTGATGATGTTTTCCCTGCACTGGTAGCGGTCCTGTCCCTGATAAATACCGCCACGTTCATTGATCAGGGCATTACCATCCATTATCTTGATGACTTCGATGTTGTGTCTTTCCGCGATGGCAAAGTCGTTGGGATCATGAGCGGGGGTAACTTTCACCGCCCCGGAACCGAATTCCATGCTTACATGATAGTCGGCAATAACAGGGATCTTTCTGCCTACCAACGGTAGAATCAACTCTTTGCCCACCATGTCCATGTAACGCTTATCGTTCGGGTTGACGGCGACTGCCGTGTCGCCAAGCATCGTTTCCGGACGTGTCGTGGCCACGATAATTTCCCCAGTCTTATCTGACAAGGGGTACCGAATATGCCAGAGAGAACCTTCTTCCTCTTTGTATTTCACTTCAAGGTCCGAAATAGCGGTATGACAGCGGGGACACCAGTTCACGATATAATTACCCTGGTATATCAGACCGTCTTTGTACAGCCTTACGAAGACCTCCCGAACCGCCCTGGATAACCCCTCATCCATGGTAAAGCGTTCCCGGGACCAGTCACAGGAGCAGCCAAGCCGCCGAAGCTGGTTTATGATTGCCCCCCCGGATGTTGCCTTCCACTCCCATATCCTTTCGATAAATTTCTCCCTGCCGAGATCATGCCTCGTGATACCCTCCTTCGCCAGCTCCCTCTCCACAACATTCTGGGTGGCGATACCCGCATGGTCCATCCCCGGCATCCAGAGAGTGTTATACCCCTGCATCCGCTTAAACCTGATAACGATATCCTGAAGAACATTATTTAAGGCATGCCCCATGTGGAGTACCCCCGTGACGTTCGGGGGAGGAATGACAATGGAAAATGACGGCTTCGAACTATTGTCCTCAGCCCGGAAGAAACCGCGATCAAGCCAGTACTTGTACCATCTCGCCTCGGAACCATGAGACTCGTAAACCTTACTTAATAACTCCTCACTCATCTAAACCACCATCGAAAAGTAATTATATCCTCTATCTGCCGTTCTCACCTAATTAAGAGGGCACTATAACTAATCTATCACCTTCCTGAAGTCAAGGAATTTCGCCGTTTGCAACCTGTAACTTAGAGAAAATTCTCGATCCGCTTCAGGATGGCATCTGTCTCTTTCGGATAAAACCATTCAATGTCCTTATCCGCTCTAAACCAGGTTAACTGGCGTTTAGCATAACGCCTTGTGTCCCGCTTGATCAGCCTGATCGTCTCGGGTAAAGAGTATGTCCCGTGCAGATAATCAACCATATGCCTATAACCAAGGGACTGCATGGGCTTCAGGGTTTCATCATAACCCATGTTTAGTAAATTATGGACCTCATCAGTAAAACCATCCGCAATCATTTTATCTGTTCTCTGATTAATTTGAGCATATAACCGATCCCGTTCCATCATCATGCCTATCTTAATACAATCATAAAGGTTATTCCCGTAGCGGTGAGCTTTTTGTTTTTCTAGAATTGACTCGCCGGTCAGTTCCATAACCTCAATGGCCCGGATGACCCTGATAACGTCATTCTCATTAATCAAGGCAGCAGCCTTTTCATCCTTGAGTTTTAGCTTTTCATAAAGGTATCTTTTACCGTGACTCTTTAATTCCGCCTGGTAAAATTCTCGTAAGTTTTCATCGGCATCGGGACATTCGAAAAGCCCACCCAGCAGCGCCCTGATATATAACCCTGTGCCACCAACAACCAAGACAGGCTTTTTCTGATGATTCAACGCCTCGATAACTTCCCCTGCGTTCTTCGCAAACATAGCGGCATTAAATATCTCATCCGGATTAACAACATCAATCAGATGATGCTGAACCAGAGATATTTCTTCCCTCGTAGGCTTTGCCGTACCGATGTCCATATACCGGTAGACCTGCATTGAATCGGCGCTTATGATCTCGCCGCCCCATTCACCTGCCAGTCTGATGGCCAATTCTGTCTTACCAATGCTCGTGGGACCGACAATGACGACGAGACGAGGTTTGAGCTTTTCCTGCTGGGCCATATCACCCGTCCTACCTTCGTTTGAACATCTTTTCTATATAGGTGAGACTAAAAGAAACATAAACGGGTCTCCCGTGGGGACATGTTGAGGAAAATGGCGTGGTATCAAGGTCTCTGCACAACTTAGCCACCTCCGGTACCGAAAGTCTCTGGTTTGCCTTCACGGCTCCTCTACAGGCCAGAAAAGCGAAAATTTTATCACTTTTATCTTTCACAGTTACTGACTGGCCGAGTTCAGAGAGTTCCTCGAGGAGGTCTATAATAATTGTTTTGGGTTCAATGCCGGAAAGCATGCAGGAAATCGATTTTATAACAATCGTATCTGTACCAAATGGCTCTACCTCTATCCCCGCTTCTTTAAGGGTTTGCCTGCAGGTCATCAGAAAGGAAAATTCTTTCGGAGGGAGATTGATAACTACCGGAATCAGCAATCGCTGGCGAACCAGCTTTTCTCCTGACTCCAGAGCCTCTCTTTTGAATTTCTCAAATAGAATTCTTTCGTGGGCTGCATGCTGGTCCAACATAATCAATCCTTGAGGGGCGGAAAATAAAAGGTACGTTCCTGCAATCTGTCCTACGTAATCAAGCTCGGCGAAGGACATACCTGTAGGGGAAACAAGGCCTTCGGCGACAGTTTCTGCCGGCACAACCTGTTCTGTATTATCCTCTTCCTTGCTGCTAAAGGTTTTGGTGAAGAACAGTTTTCTCCTTCCTGAGGAAACAGTATAGCGTTGCATTGCCTCTTCAACCCTTGCCTGATATCCATCGTAACCTACCCTTCCCTCCGATGAAGTATATCCATCTGATGTCCTGGCTAAGACTCCGGTTAGCGCTCCGCTCAGGGCTTCAACGATAACTCCGTATATATCGCGCGGATTTTTGAATCGCACCTCCATTTTAGCGGGATGTACATTAACGTCTACATCTTCGGGGGGAAGATCAACAGAGAGAACAACGGCTGGATACCTTTTTCCATCAATCAATCGCTTATAAGCCGTCATGACAGCATGTTTAAGAAGATAATCTCTGACAAACCTCCTGTTTACATAACAATAGATATGCCTTGGGCTGGATCTTGTAACCTCAGGTCTACAGACAAAGCCACGGACACTTATACTGCCTCTTCTTCCATTTACCGGTAAGATATGATCCATAAAATCGGCACCGAGAAGGAGGGAAATACGTAGAGAAGCATCTTCGGTGGCAGGGATGTTCATGATCTCCCTTTTATTGGCTACAACCTTCATCCTTACTTCGGGATGCGAAAGAGCCACCCTCGTGATCACATCAATGCAATGTCCCTGCTCTGTAATATCTTGCTTGAGAAACTTCTTGCGGACAGGAACAGAATCAAAAATATGACTGACCGAGATAGATGTGCCGACAGGACACCCTGCGTCAACAATCTCCTTAACCTGCCCAGTCTCTACAATAACCCTCGTACCCGATACAACCCCTCTCCTCCTCGTAACCATCTCGATTCGCGAGATAGAAGCAATGCTGGGAAGGGCCTCTCCCCTGAAACCGAAAGACTTTACCCTGTAAATATCTTCAAACTGATATATCTTGCTGGTGGCATATCGCGCAAATGCCAGCGGCACATCTTCACGTCCTATGCCTTCACCATTGTCAACAACCTTTATAAAACCATATCCACCCTTTTCAAGTTCAATAGCCACTTCCGTAGCACCGGCATCGAGAGCATTTTCAAGCAGCTCCTTGACGATGGATGCCGGTCTTTCAACAACCTCTCCCGCTGCTATCTTATTAGTCAGTTCCTCAGGCAGAACAATGATCCGTCCCGGCAACGATAATCCTCCTTTAAGAAATGCTAAAGACTGAATTTGCTATATCTATTACACATACGCTATAACTTAAACAGCAGCGATACCAATGCTGATCCTGTTTAAATGTAAGTTCAAATGAGTTGGAAAATTCATGCTAATATCTTAATAATAACTGTTTTATTTTCTTTATAAAAATATATAGGAGGATTATAGCTGATTATCATGCTTTTTGGCATCATAAAAAAACTTTTTCCTTCGCTGTCTAAAAAAGGCATTCGACGTTACCGTCAAGCATGATCTGAAAAATTTTGTTATTGCCGAGGAAGCTTACTTAACCGGCAATAATAAATACCACGGTGACTCCGGCGACTATATCAGGGTGGATCCTGTGACAGGTTCGCTGGTTTCTTTCGACTTTAACTTCAGACCATCGGATGGAGTAAAAAATGAAATTATTTCCGGTAACGGCATAAGCTCCCAAGGCCCGCCAGCTTTCATGGCCAGAGCAGACCATGATAAAGCATTAAAAAGATCCATATATAACTTTGTAACAGGTCAAATGACACAAGAGGATAAATAGTTCATGTCCGCTCCTTCACATTCTAGACCTCTGCAAAATAATGAAAAATAAATTTAAAAGGCACGATTTAAAGACAAGCACCAGAATGTTGCAGTGCAGTGCCGGTAAAGGAAATTTCTGGGTGCACACGCGCGAGTTTGTAACTTCGTAGCAAAGCGAGGAGTGGAGGATCAAATTTTATTTTGAACTCTGCTGTACATATTTTAAAAGCTATTACGTTCTATTCAAAACCACACCATGTCGTAGTGTTATCCACGTGTCCTCTACCACTTTCCAGCTTATTTGCCGGGAAATACGGATCAGGATAACCGATAGCTATAGTGATCACTATTCTTTTTGATTCTGGGAGACCGGTAAATTTTCTCAATACATCGGGATACATCAGCCCCTGATTCTCAACACAGGTGCCGAGGCCGTAATTAAGGGCGGCGAGGCAGATATTCTGCATCACAGCGCCAATATCCAACAATGGTCCCGCCTCACTTAATGATCTATCCACGGAAATAATGATAGCTGCCGGTGCATCAAAGTAGCGGAAGCCCCGTTCCGCCCAGCGTGCCTTTTTTTCTTTTTCTTCTTGTCGTATCTCCATGAGCTGGAATATCTTCTTGGCAAGCTCCACCTGACGAACACGATAAACGCTATCGGCAGGCCAGCTTGCCATAACGCAATCCGGATGAGGTTGTTCCCCGGAACTCAGCTTTTCAACATTGTTCCGTCTTACGTTTTCAAGAACTTCACCACTAATCATGGTAAACTCCCATGGCTGAATATTCATTGCTGAGGGAGCGTGAACCGCAATTTTTAGTATTTCACTGAGAATCTCTTTCGGAACAGGCTCAGGTTTAAATCCTCTTACACTTTTCCTGGTTCTTATGGCATCAACAATATCCATAAACCTCCTCCTGAATATATTGGGATTGTCAAAATATTTTTACCGTGCGAATGAATAAAATTTTCAAAGCTCTTACTCCTGAATAACTTACGGAGATGTACCAGAACGGAAGATGATTTGTGAAAGTTGTGCCACAGTCGGAAATATTTCACAAGTGATTTTATGTTTATTCTGGTATTCTGAAGACAGGCAATGGAGCAAGAACCATCTAATGGGGGTCAATGCTGCTGACGTGATTAAGGATGTGGAGGATATTACGGATTTGTTCAATTTGTGAAATAATGGATATTTATCGGCTTATTTTAAATGCCGGGCTGAATATCAACTGGCGCTGCATAATTTACCCTTTGCATATAGATAACGAATTGGTAAAATCTATGGCAAAAGCAGGGTGTAAAGAAGTCAGTCTCAGTTTTGAAAGCAGCAGTGAGCGAATTCTGTCCCTCATGAATAAAAAATTTAAACGGGAAGATGTCCGTCGTATTTCAGAGATGCTGGAAGAACTTGGATATCTCAGGCTTGATTAGATATCAGGGGTAAATTAAAACCCCTCCCGGGATCGTCAGGAGGATATACCGATGAATGGAATCTCAAGGGACAATAATAATATTTCCGAGGTTCAAATCAGGGATATGGCACTTGCCTTTCAGGGTAGCAGGGTATTGTTGACTGCCTATGAATTAGGTATATTTACAGCCCTGGGAGAAATGGAAAGATCGGGAGAGGAAGTAGCTAAGATAATAAAAACAGAATCCCGTGCTACGGACAGGTTGCTAAATGCCCTGTGTGCTCTTGGTCTGGTAAAAAAGAAAAACGGCCGTTTTTCCAATACCCCCCTTGCTTTGCGGTTCCTGGTAAAAGGAAAACCAGATTACATGGCCGGCCTTATGCACTACGCCCATCTCTGGGATGCCTGGAGCAGCCTGACACAGGCTGTTCGTAAGGGGAGATCAGTTACAACCAGACCTACAAATGAAAGAGGTGATAAGTGGTTAAAATCCTTTATAGCTGCTATGCATGAGCGTGCCGTCAGACACGCTCATGCGGTTGTTGGCATGATTGACCTTTCTCATGTTTCACAGATTTTAGATGTGGGGGGAGGTTCAGGTGCCTATACCATGGCATTTGTTCAAGCTAAGAAGGGTATTCGGGCGACGGTTTTTGATCTTCCTAACGTGATTCCTCTTACCCAAAAATACATTTCTGAGGCGGGAATTTCTGATAAGGTGGAGACAGTTATCGGTGACTACAATATTGATAGTTTCGGCAGAGACTTCGACCTGATATTTCTCTCAGCAATTATCCATAGCAATTCCCCGGAACAGAATCAGGTTCTTATGGATAAAATATACTATGCATTGAACCCAGGTGGTCAACTCGTTATCCAGGACTTCATTATGGATGAAGACCGTACCACTCCCCCTTTCGGGGCGCTGTTTGCCCTGAATATGCTGGTGGGAACCGAAGCCGGGGACACATACACTGAAAGGGAAATACGAGTGTGGATGCAAGAGACGGGATTATCCAATATCTACAGAAAAGATACGGAAATCGGCACTACTCTTATAATTGGGGAAAAGTCTTAAGCTGCAAATAGTGAGTTATAAGCCATTTGCCCGGCAGAACAGTCATTGTTCTGATGGGGAGAAACGCTGAGAGAAAGAAAATTTTACATGAAAAAATACCAGCAGATACTTTTAAAAACAATACTTACAACATTCAGACATTTACCCTTTTCGGTCGTCTGCCGGAGTGGTGATTTAATCGGGATACTATTATATCACATCTTAAAGGAACGGAGAGAGATCGGACTGTCCAATCTGCGCATAGCCTTTCCAGAAAAAACCCCGGAGGAACGGAGGGCAATTTTTAAAAAGTGCTGGAGAAACATATCTAAAGACCTGTTAGAAGTGCTCAAGTACTTTTGTACTCCTCCAGATCTGATAAAGGAAAAAGTTTCCATATCCGGGATAGAGAATCTGAATTATTGCCTTGCAAAAAATAAAGGCGTCATTGCCTTAAGCGCCCACTACGGTAATTTTCCTCTTCTCTTACATAGACTGGTACTGGAAAAATACGGCCTGGCGGTTATTACCGCCCGGATACATAATAAAATATTTAACCCTATGTTTCCCTATCTGCAAAGAGAAGCAGGCTTGAAACCGATTCCCGACAATCCAAGACATAGATGTGTGGCCCTGTCTCTTGCCTGGCTCAAAAAAGGAGGGATTTTATTTTTACAGATAGATCAGAATCCATCAGAGGAAGCGGGTGTACCCGTCGATTTTTTTGGAAAGAATATCCCCACCTTTCGTGGGCCGTTAATTCTAGCTATGAGGACAGGCGCCAGCATACTCCCCATGTTTATTATGCGAAAAGAGAACAATCACCATCAGATTGTTATTGAAAAGCCCTTTGAACTGAACCTTACGGGGGACAATGAAAAAGACATAAGGGATAACCTTCAGGCTTTGAGCAAGATCACAGAAGAATATATACGGCGATATCCATCTATGTGGTGGTGGATACACCGCCGTTTTCGTATGGCAATCCCAGATTGACACGTTGCGCCTGCCCTTCCCTGGTCAAGGGATTGCTTCAAGACATGGTTATAAGAAGAAAACCAGAGCGTTCATGGCCTGGTTCTACTTGGATGTTGACTCGTCCTTATCAACAGCAAGATGTGTATTGTAAAACTGCTAAAGGAAAACAGAATGAGCATCGGAGCAATAAAGAAAAATTAAACAACTTCAATAAAGGGAAGTGATTCAAGCTATGACCACAATTATACCCGAAGGAGAAGCTATACATAAAGCCGTCAAATGGATATCTGGTGAACTGGAGGAAGATCCGAGCAAGCCTCTTCAGAAACTCGTCAACGATGCAGTCTTACGTTTTGACCTTTCTCCAAAAGAAGCGGAGTTCCTGACAAAGTTTTATCGTAAAGGTAAAATGGATGTTCCTTAGCGAGCTTTTGTTTATATGACAGATAAATAGGCACAGTAGTACCAGTTAACAGTAAATGGGGGTAAGTGGAGACAGCGCCCCGTTTTATTCCTATTTCGAAGATGATTGGCCGGAAAGGCAAGCGCAGGTGAATCGGACGATGCTCCCACAGCTTTCAGAGGAGCGTTACGGGAACGTCGTGTATGGGGGGAGAGGAAGCTACAGGGGTCTTATGATGCTAAAAAGAGGATATTATTCGGAAACCTTATACTATACATAGTTTCAACTGAGTTTTTACGGCGGCTTCGCGCCGTAAAAACTCATATACGTTCAGCAGGAAAAATCAATGGCATACGAATTTGACGGCAAACAATACGAAAAGGCCTCGGCACATCAGACAAGCTGGGGTGAAAGAATGGTGGGTTTTCTGCCCCTCAAGGGAACAGAGCGAGTTCTCGATATTGGTTGTGGTGACGGTCGGGTTACACAAAAATTGGCTTTTCGTGTTCCTAATGGTGAGGTGTTGGGAGTTGACGCTTCAAACGGAATGATTGCCGCTGCTAGAGAGTATGAATCCGATAACCTGCGCTTTGAGGTTCTGGAGGTAGACGAACTTACTTTTCACGAACAGTTTGACGTTGTGTTCTCCCATGCTGCCTTACATTGGGTTAGGGATCATGCCATCCTTTTGCAAAAGGTATATGAAGCCCTGCGCATGGGAGGATATGCGAGACTCAACTTTGCCGGTAAAGGTACCTGTCCGACATTGATCAAAGTTATTCGCGAGGTAATGGGTCATATATTATACGCAATGTATTTCACGGAATTTGTTTGGCCCTGGTATATGCCCACCGCGATTGAGTATCAAAATATACTTTCACAAAGTCCTTTCCAAAATGTGGAAGTACGGGAAGAGCATTTAAAACGTCTTTTCCCTTCCGCTGACTCATTGATAAAATGGATTGATCAACCTTGCCTGGTCCCTTTTCTTGCTGTTATAAGTGAAAAAGATAAACAGGAATTCAGAGACACGGTCATTGACTATATGATTCAGAGAACCAGACAATCCGAAGGACGTTTTCTGGAATTGTTTTGCCGTCTTGATGTATTAGCAATAAAAGAATAAAGGCCGAAACATGCCATGCACCCGGATGGAAATTACGCTGCGCTCCAATCCCGCTGGTGATGGCTCCGTCCGTTATGCAGCGATGACTCCGGTTGTTCGCGGCGCGCGACTTGTTGCCTTGTGTGGGCCTGCAGTTCCTGTCGAAAAAAGGAGAATGATGAACTTGATTGAGAATAGCTATTTCAGTATGGGCCCTGAGGGATACGGAGCAGATATTCCGATTACGCCGAAAGAAGACTTCGTCACCGGCGTGTATTCTTTAGTGGATGAAGCGATTGCAAGCGAATTGGATCGACTGCGTAGAGAAGAGGACATCATTCCAAGCTGTATGTTGGGTTGGTGTCACTGTTGTTGCCGGTATCATATCCGTACGGACATTGCAGAGGCCCACACCCTGGTGCAATATGTCAAGCGGAAATTGTCAGGAGAGCAGATCAACGACCTTCGGATGCGAACGCAACAATGGCATGAATGGGACAATTCCAGGCCGGGCAGATATGCGTCGGTCAACATCGACGAGCAGACAGATCTTTCCAACTACGACCCTTGCTGCCCTCTGCTGGTAAATGGCGCATGCATCGCCTATCCCGTGAGGCCCGTCTTGTGTCGAACGTATTTTGTCTCTTCTGATTCCCTATCCTGCGGTACAGCCAACCATCAGGAATCTTCAGAAGACATTCCGGCGGTGCTTACGTCAGTTGTGACGGCGGCAAATCACTTTTCAATGGCCATAAGGAATCATATCGAGAACGCCGGTTTGGATTTCTCTCGGTCAATAATGCTTCTTCCGCATTGGTTGGCAATTGAAATGGGTTGGGATTTCGCCTTATCGCCGTAATTTCTCGCAGATATTCGGTAGAGGTACGATCCGCCGTCTAACCCTTATAAGTCCTCGGTTGGGAACTGGAGTTAGAAAATGCCAAAGAGCGAAATATTCTGTATCGCACCGACTACCTGAGTCCAACCTATCAGGGGAAACCTTCGCTGTCTGATGATAGTTCTGTTCAGAACCGTAAGAGCATAGATCACTGGAAGAAACAACTCAGACTTGCCTTCGAGGCTGGCACGGGTAAATTGAAAAGTTCAAAAAAATCCGGGACGAGTGTAACCCTGTATCCTTACAAAATGACTTTTTCAACCGACTCGTTAGTAACACTAATTCTCAGTACACAAAAGATATTGACACAAATTTTAATATCTGATAGGAAAAACTCGTTAAGTGTAATCGATACACTTTATGAAAGTATATTCGCGACACATGGAAGGATATAATGCTATATAGAACTTTATACATCAACAATTGGTGGTGGCAGAATCGAAAAGGGGAGTTTGTCCGCTGCTGATATATATAAAATGAAAAGCCAAGCCGTGGAGAACCTATTCATCTTTTTTGGACTCCGCGGCTTTTTTGTTTCTTAAATAAGTAAAGAACTGTGACGAAGATGATAGCGGAAATTTTGTTTTATAAAATTTATAGGGATTATTATCATGTACTATCCGGCATTTGAGACATTTGAAAAGTTAGCGCAAAAGGGGAACCTGATTCCCATTTACAGAGAAATTATAGCTGATATGGAAACTCCTGTCTCAGCCCTCTGGAAGCTCAGCTCCAAATCGCATGTCTTTCTGCTGGAAAGCGTGGAGGGAGCCGAGAAGTGGGGACGCTATACGTTCCTTGGGTCAGGGGCACGAGAGATTTTCAGTATTCGAGGAGAGGAAGTTATAATCCGGGAACAGGGAAAGGTTCACACTCATAAGCACAATGGAGACCCTCTGGCATTTCTGAAGAATTTGCTTGGTAAATACCGCCCTGTTCCCGTGGAGGGATTGCCACGCTTTTATGGTGGTGCCGTTGGTTTTTTCGGTTATGAGATGGTTCGCTATTTTGAACGGCTTCCGGTCAAAGCCAAAGATGATATTCAAACCGATGATGCTGTCTTCCTGATTACAGATACTCTCCTTATATTTGACAATGTAAAACACACGATTAAGGTAGTAGCCTGTGCCTTCGCAGATGAAGATGATAAGCTCAGTGAGGTTTACGAAAGCTCGACAAGAAAGATCGAGGAAATTATTTCTCTCCTGGATACTCCTTCGGCGGAGAAAAAAAGCAGTTCTCCTTTCAAGGATGAAAAAGAGCTTTCCTTTAAATCTAATATGTCGCCGGAGGAGTACAAAGATATCGTCAAAAGAGCTAAAGATTATATTGTTGCCGGTGATATAATTCAGGTTGTTCTCTCCCAGCGCTTTCAGAAGGAAAATGGCATGGATCCTGTTGATCTCTATCGTGCCCTTCGTTATGTCAATCCCTCCCCCTATCTGTTTTTCTTGAAACTTAATGACTTGATCCTCATTGGTTCCTCCCCGGAGGTGATGGTTCGTCTTGAGGAAAAAGTGGTAGAATTGCGACCCATCGCAGGAACAAGAAAAAGAGGAAAGAACGAGCAGGAGGACAGAATGCTTTCCGATGAACTTCTCCAGGACCCAAAGGAACGAGCGGAACATGTTATGCTTGTTGATCTGGGCAGGAATGACTTAGGGAGGATTGCCCGGATCGGTTCTGTTCAGGTCAATCAATTGATGGTCGTAGAAAGATATTCCCATGTCATGCATCTTGTTTCCAACATTCAGGCACAATTAGCAGATGGGAAAGATGCCTTCGACGTCCTGAAAGCTACCTTCCCCGCAGGTACCCTTACCGGTGCGCCAAAGATCAGAGCGATGGAGATCATAGTTGAACTGGAGACCTCCCGCAGAGGACCTTACGGAGGTGCTGTCGGATATTTCAGCTTTACGGGAAACATGGATTTCTGCATTACCATTCGAACTATAGTAATCAAGGATGGGAAGTTATTCATACAGGCAGGTGCCGGTATAGTAGCGGATTCTGACCCTGATGCGGAGTATCAGGAAACAGTCAACAAAGCTGAGGGGATGAGACAGGCCGTTCTCCTCGCCGCTTCGGATTTCGAAATAAGCCAAAATTAAGGTCTCAAATTGATCATCGAGGGAGACAAAAAATGGTTTTGATGATTGATAATTATGATTCCTTCACTTATAACCTGGTCCAGTACATTGGCCAGTTAGGGGAAGAGGTCATTGTCTATCGGAATGATGTGTTGTCTATCGCAGATATCAGGGAATTGGAACCAAAGGGAATAATAATTTCACCCGGTCCCGGTACACCGGAGAATGCGGGAATCAGTGTTGATATTATCAAGTCCTTTTATAAGACCATACCGATTCTGGGGGTCTGTCTGGGACACCAGGCCATAGGCTATGCCTTCGGAGCTGATGTAACCAGGGCCGAGAGGATAATGCACGGAAAGACTTCGCCGATTCTCAATGACGGGCGAACAATATTCAAGGGGCTTCCTAATCCCTTTGCCGCCGGCCGCTATCACTCCCTGATTATAAAAAGGGATTCTCTTCCTTCCTGCCTGGAGATCAGCGCCGAAACCGATGAGAAGGAAATTATGGGAGTCAGGCACTTGGAATATCCGGTAGAGGGGATACAGTTCCATCCGGAATCCGTTCTCACACCACACGGAAAAAGAATTGTAAAGAATTTTTTAGGGATGTTGAAACAGTAATAAATCACAAATAGAAAAAGTAGGTAATGATCTTAGATAAAATTGTAGCGGCCAAAAAAGACGAAGTTGCTCACTTGAAAGAGAAAAAGTCCCTTGCTGAATTGAAGAGGGAACTTGGTAATACACCCTCCCCTCGCAACTTCAGGGAGGCGCTTTCAGCTTCTGGCTGCTCCATAATCGCGGAGATAAAGAAGCGTTCTCCATCCAAGGGACTCCTTATAGAAGATTTCGATCATATAAAGATTGCTGCCATCTACGAAGAAAATGGTGCGGTTGCCATATCTGTTCTTACAGAAAAAAATTTCTTCGGTGGGAATAGCACTTATGTCATAGACATTAAAGGAAAGGTTGAAGTTCCTCTGTTGCGGAAGGATTTTATCATTGATCCCTATCAGGTCTATGAAACAAGAGTTATCGGTGGCGATGCACTCCTTCTTATTGCCTCTCTATTTGAAAAAGACGAATTAAAGGATTTTATACAGTTGTCTGAATCGCTTGGGATTTCTCCTCTCGTGGAGGTACATACACGGGAAGAACTTGATAAGGTACTTTATGCCGGGGCTGACATCATCGGGATCAACAACAGGAATTTACAGACTTTTTCCACGAATTTGAAAACCAGCATGGAGATGGTTCTTTCTGTTCCTGAAAATAAGATTGTGATAAGTGAAAGTGGCATCCATTTAAGAGAAGATATTGAAAACTTAATGAGAGCGGGTATCCATTGTTTTCTGATAGGTGAGGCCTTGATGCGCGCTTCTGACATGGGTGCAAAACTAAGAGGATTCCTGAATAAGGGGGAATAGGAAGGCGTTGATAAAGATAAAGATCTGCGGGATCACAAACCTGGAAGACGCCTTGAATGCTGCCAATTGCGGGTCTGATGCCCTCGGTTTCATCTTTTATCAAAAGAGCCCCCGGTATGTGGCACCGGAGGTCGCGAGGGAGATCATTGAAAAACTTCCCCCGGAGATCAAGAAGGTCGGTGTATTTGTCAATCAAGCTGCCGATACAGTCAGGGAACTGCTGGAATTTTGTGGACTTGACATGATTCAACTTCACGGAGATGAGTCTCCTGATTACTGCCGTCAATTCCCGGCGTCTACTCTGATTAAGGCCTTTTCTCTCAGGTCAGCTAATGACTTATTAAAATTGAAGAGTTACTCTGTAAAGGCGATCCTGGTAGACACTTACGACCCTGAACGCTATGGAGGAACAGGGAAAAAGGCCAACTGGGAACTGGCAGTAACGGTTAAAGAGACACACCCTCTTATACTCTCCGGTGGTTTAAACGCTGCCAATATACGACAAGCCATCGAGATTGTCTCACCTTATGCTGTTGACATTAATAGCGGTGCTGAAATTTCACCCGGGAAAAAAGATCCGGAATTGGTCAGGAAAATCATCGAGATCGTACGTCAAGTAAACCAAGAAAAAAAATCATTAACTTTAAAGGAGTAATAAAATGACAATTTCTAAAACCGGTGATACAGACTATTCTTCTGAGCTGGTAAGTAATGTCAAGGGGGCTGATTTGCTTATAACAGAATGTTCTTTTCCCCGACTCAGAAGCAATTGAAGGCCACCTTACGCCTTCTTTGGCTGGGCAATTAGCCCAGGAGGCTGAAGCTAAATCTTTAGCCCTTACTCATTTTTATCCCGAAATTGAGGTGGATGATTTAATAGCTGCAATACAGCAGAAATTTAAAGGTAAAATATATATTGCAGAAGATTTTCAAAAAATCATCCTATAAATTTCTTGTGATGGGTATAGACTGCTCAAGCATAAGTAAAAAGCTTGTCCTGACATTAACTGATAAGTATATAAAGCGTCCAAAAATCTTTTCCGACCATGCGTTTCTCGCTTTGCTCGCTGTTACGCACGCAGGTATTGCCTTTGCTGGCGTTACGTTGCGAGAGCATGATGCCCGAAAAATCTTTAACCCGCGCCTTCTTAGTCCAACAATATCTTTCAAATGTCTCATAATCGCTTGTTAAAACTGTCGGAATAGTGTTAAAAAACACAAGTTATGCAAACTAATTCGAAAAAAATATGAAATAATTCTATTAAGGAAACGGTATGAAATTCGAAAAAAATATTCTCGGTATTGGTGCCGGTTATGTTGGTGGTCCAAGCATGGCGATGATCGCCTGTAAGTGCCCCGCATATAAGGTCACAGTTGTGGACATCGATCCCCTGCGTATTGCCGCATGGAATTCTGATGATCTCCCCATTTATGAACCCGGTCTTGATGCTATTATTGCCGCCACCAGGGGAAAGAATCTTTTTTTCAGCACTGATATCGAGGCCAGCATACGAGAAAATGATATCATCTTTGTTAACGTTAATACACCTGTTAAAATGTTTGGTGTGGGTGCGGGTATGGCCGCCGATCTCCAGTACTGGGAAAAGACAGCCAGACAGATTCTTCAGCATTCTCGTTCTTCAAAAATCGTCATCGAAAAAAGTACTTTCCCTGTTAAAACCGCTCTGGCCATGGAAAGAATTTTATCCAACAACAAAACCATCAGGTTTGATGTTCTTTCAAATCCTGAATTTCTATCTGAAGGAAATGCTGTAAATAATATGGAAAATCCGGATCGTGTCCTGATAGGTTTCAGGGAAACGGAAAATGGCATAAAGGCCAGGGATATACTGGTGGAAATTTATGCTAACTGGGTACCACGGGAACGTATCATTGGCTCTAATATTTGGAGTAGTGAGCTTTCCAAGCTGGTTTCAAACGCCTTCCTGGCACAGAGAATATCCTCCATCAACGCTATTTCCGCCCTCTGCGAGAAGACAGATGCAGATATCAACGAAGTAGCCATGATAGTGGGTATGGATAGCAGGGTGGGTAATAAGTTCTTAAGTGTCAGTGTAGGTTTCGGCGGTTCATGTTTTAAAAAGGATATCTTAAATCTCGTCTATCTTTGCCGACATTACAATCTTAACGAGGTTGCCGATTACTGGGAAGGTGTTATAAAAATCAATCAATACCAGCAGGAGCGTTTTATATCGAATATATTGAACGCAATGTTCAACACCATAACCGGAAAAAAAATATGCCTTCTGGGTTTTGCCTTCAAAGCCGATACAGGAGATACGAGGGAAAGTCCCGCCATCTTCATCGCCAGGAGACTACTGGAAGAACAGGCAGAGATTGTTGTTTCCGATCCGAAAGCCCTGAAAAATGCAAGAGCCGATCTGGCGGGTGTCGTTGGAAAGGTCAGTTATACCGAGGATCCATACGAAGCGGTGAAAGACTGCCATGCTATAGCGGTGCTTACAGAATGGGCTATCTATAGAGATCTTGATTTTCATAAAATATACGAAACCATGACCAAACCGGCTTTTATCTTTGATGGCAGGAACATCCTTGACCATAAAAGATTATTTAAGATAGGCTTCAATGTCTATCCTATCGGTAAACCACCGTTGGTCCATTTTTAGAGGATTTGACGGGAAGTTGCAGATGTTTTTCCTTTACCCTTTCCTTCTTACACCATATGGAGACAAAAGAGGAGTGTCTCGAACCAAGCCATCATGAAACTCTTCTGTTTTCCTGAACATACGGCGAAGGCCATTGGCTTAAACTTTCGTTTGGCTGTAAATGCAAAGTTTTTTCTTATCGGGCTGGGATGGAAAAGTTTGTCACAGTAGACAATTTTGAAAGGAAAAAATAATTGAAAAGTGTAATTCTTAATAAGAAGATTATTCTTTTTTTCATTCCTTTGTTACTTTATTTAAGTCTTTTATCCGTCATGCCCTTAATGGAGCCTGATGAAGCCCGCTACAGCATCATTCCCGGTTTTATGAACTCTTCGGGGGATTATATAACACCTCGCTTAAGCCATGTTGTTTATCTTGAAAAACCGCCGTTGTGCAACTGGGCGACAGCTTTATTTTTTAAGGTTTTTGGAGAAAATGAGTTCTCTTCAAGGTTATTTGTTGCCCTCTGTACATGGGGTTGTATTTTCCTGGTCTTCCAAATGGGAAGGCATTTTCACAATGAGCAGACAGGTCTGTATTCTGCTGCAATTTTCAGTACATTTTTTTTCCCCTTTGCTATGGGAAGAATTAATATCCTGGACATACCCCTGACTTTTTTTGTATGCCTGGCCACCTGGTCTGGTTATCGCTATTTCTTGAGTGAATACCGGCAGAGGGAATGGATTTATCTAACATATATTGCCTCTGCCCTGGCTTTTTTGACAAAGGGCTTAATCGGAATTGTATTTCCCTTCACGATTATTGTGCTCTGGCTTCTGAGTTACCGGAAGTACAGGGAAGTCTTAAAACTTTTTTCACCAGTCGGTTTTGTCCTGTTTCTTTTACTTTCCTGTCCCTGGCTTATCCTGGTCCAAAGGGCAAATCCAGATTTTTTCCATTTCTTTTTCATCCAGGAACATTTTTTAAGATACACCACAACGATGCACCAGAGAAATGAGCCGTTCTGGTTTTTTATTCCTATCGTTATCTTGGGGACCTTGCCATGGGTTGCTTTTTTGTGGAAAGTGATAAGGGAGTTCCCCACCAATATAACACATTCACTTAAAGCCACCGACAGGCGCTTTCTTCTTGTCTGGATTTTTTTTATTCTGGGATTTTTTTCCCTCTCGTCCTCCAAGCTTGTCCCTTACATCGCCCCGATATTTCCACCTATTGCCGTGCTGTTTGGCTTTCTATTTAGTGTGTACGATACTCATCAGGATATACAAACAGAAAAAGCTGGAGGTAAATTTTTTTTATGTCACTTGCCCATCATTATTCAGTCATTGCTGTTTATCATTATTCTTGTTGTGCCGCCCTTCATAAAAAAGTCGCGCATAGAAGGGGAATTGATGATTACAAACCCCGAAAAATGGTGGCTTTTGGTGGCGCCATTGATCCTGATACAAATACTGATTATTTTTTTACCGGAGATGGTTAAGCGACGTCGGCACAGGGGATGGTTTGCAAGCATCTATATCCTGACAGTCTTCTTTTGGGTGTTCCTGGTTTTTCCGGTTTCTGAATTCCTGACCCCTTACAAATCGGCTTATCCCGTCGCTCAAGCCGTTAGTAGATTGCTTCCCCAGGGTCAAAAGCTGTACCAGTATAAAATAGCATTATACGGGATTGATTTTTATAGCAAGATCAGAACGCCGGTCGTTGATGATTTTGGAGAAGAAACTTTTGGAATCGACAAGCTTCCCGAGGAAGAGAAAAAACGATACTTTCTATCTTCTGAGGAATTTTATAAACTGTATCATGAAAAAGGTGATATTTATTGCATAACGAAGTATAAAGACCGCTTAGAAGAATTGAGAAGGCATGTCCCCTATACAGACATCCTATGGAGTAATAATGTTTATTATTTATTACACCTGCATTCTTGAAAATGATTTGGCCGGTGGTGATTTATGAAGGTCCGAAAAGATTTTCTGCCTTTGAGCAGGCCATCCGTTGGTAAGAAAGAGATCGGGGAAGTTGTAAAATGTCTTAAATCTGGTTGGATTACAACTGGTCCCCTATGTAAAAAATTTGAAGACGAATTCTGTCATTTGACAGGCGCCTCTCATGCTCTTTCCCTGACCTCGGCCACAGCGGGTATGCACCTTATGTTATTTGCTTCAGGGCTGAAAAAGGGTGATGAGGTACTTACCCCTTCTCTAACCTTCGCCTCCACAATCAATATAATTGTGATGCTGGGTGGCAGGCCTGTTTTTGTAGATGTAGATTATGATACTTTAAATATAAATACTGAACAACTGGAACAGCAGATAACAAAAAAGACTAAAACCATCATTCCCGTTCATTTTGCCGGTGCCCCCGTCAACATGGGCGAAATCTTGAGAATTGCAGGACATTACAAGCTCCAGGTTATTGAGGACGCCGCCCACGCCCTGGGAACTTATTTTGAGGGGACACATGCCGGCGGCTTTGGACACCACGCGATTTTTTCGTTTCATCCTATAAAGAACATTACAACCGGCGAAGGCGGGATGATCACAACGAGTGATGAGGAACTGGAAAAGAAACTAAGGCTCCTCAGGTTTCACGGCATAGAACGTGATGCGTGGAAACGATACGGTAAGGGGGGCAATCCGGAATATGATATTACCGACCCCGGTTTCAAATACAACTTGACCGATATGCAGGCAGCCCTTGGACTCGCCCAGTTGTCCCGCCTTAATGAATTAAACATGCGCCGGAAAGAAATCGCGGAGATATATATGCGGGAGCTGAAGAATTTAGCGGGGCTGGAATTGCCCGGCAGTCCGTCTTACGGATATGTCCATGCGTGGCACTTGTTTGTTATAAAAATCCTGGCCATGGAGAGGCTCTCGTTTATGCAAAAATTGGCGGAATATAATATTGGCTATGGGCTTCACTTCCCTCCTACCCATCTTTTAAGTTATATAAAGCGGCGCTTTAGACCGGAGAGAAACAAGCTACCGGTAACAGAGAGTATTGCGGAAAAAATTGTGTCTCTCCCCTTGTTTCCTGACATGAAAAACGAGGATGTTTACTATGTTTGTGAGGCCGTAAAGGAGATTATACGTATTTATGGATGAAAATAATTTTTCGCCGTTACCATCAATGATCTCTCTCGTAATTCCCGTCTTCAATGAAGAAAAGAATCTTCACGCCCTTTTGAAGCGTATCGTCCCCGCGATGAAGGGTATGGACAGGCCATACGAAATCATCTTTGTGGATGACGGCAGCAAGGATGACTCCCTTCGTATCTTGAAGACCTTCGTCACTCATCCGGAGGTCAAAATTATAGAGTTGACAAAAAATTATGGGCAACATGCGGCAATACTGGCAGGTTTTTCCATAGCCAAGGGGAGCATTATTGTCACCATGGACGCCGACCTCCAGAATCCTCCTGAAGAAATCTCCCGGATGGTAAAGGTCATGGAAGAAGGTGATTATGATATCGTTGGGACTATAAGGAAAAAACGTCATGATTCTATCTTCAGGAAATTGCCTTCTAAAATTATCAATGCTGTTGCCCGAAGGATTATAAAGGTCAATATGAGCGATTGGGGGTGCATGCTTCGCGCCTACCGCAATAAAGTTGTCAGCCATATGATTGACTGTCATGAACATGGGACGTTTATTCCTGCCTTGGCAACTATTTTCGCGAAAAGAATGACGGAAATCGAGGTATCCCATGAAGAGCGATATGGAGGGGAGTCCCATTATCGTTTAGGAAAGCTCATTAACCTTCAGTTTGATCTCGTTGCTTCGTTTTCCGATCTTCCCATGAGACTTCTCATGTATGGGGGGATTATCATGTCTTTCACGGGCATCCTGTTCGGAACCGTCCTCATTGTTGCCAGGTTTATGTACGGTGCCCATTGGGCCGTCTATGGTGTATTTACGTTGTTTGCCATCCTGTTTGTTTTTATGGGATTGCAGTTTTTTGCCCTGGGCGTCATCGGAGAATACATAGGCCGCATTTATAACGAAGTAAGAAAGAGGCCTGAATATATCATCGAACGTATCTATTCTGCTGATGATAGCGGAGGTGAGTCTTGAAGGCCGTTGTTTTTGCTTATCATAATATGGGCATCGTCGGGCTTGAGGCTTTGAAAAAAAATGGTTATGAGATTATCGCCGTATTTACCCACGAAGATGATCCCGCAGAAACCTGCTGGTTCACGTCGGTAAGGAATTGGGCACAAGAACATCACATCAAGGTATTCTGTCCCGAACACTTAAATACACCGGAATGGATTCAGATAATTTCCTCTCTGGCTCCGGATGTTATTTTTTCATTCTATTACCGACGATTAGTTTCTCAAGAAATATTGAATATAGCATCATCTGGTGCCTTCAACCTTCACGGCTCACTGTTGCCCGCCTATCGCGGACGGTGTCCTGTAAACTGGGCTCTCATAAAGGGAGAGGAAAAAACAGGCGTTACTCTTCACTATATGACGGAGAAGCCTGATGCAGGAGATATCGTGTGCCAGCAGGTGGTTTTTATTGATTTTGCAGATACCGCTTTAATTCTTTACAATAAGCTCTATGAAGCGGCCGGATCAGTCCTGGGAAAAGCCCTTCCCGGGATAAAAAGTGGAACGAACCCCAGGATTCCTCAGGATATGTCTTTAGCAAGTTATTTGGGGGGGCGGACACCGGAAGACGGCCGTATTAATTGGCACTGGTCTGCTATAAAGATTTATAATCTTATCCGTGCGGTAACCCTGCCATATCCAGGAGCGTTTACCTTTTCCCCCGATGGAAGAAAAATAATTATTTGGTGGGCGCTTCCTGAAGATGAAATGAACAGACCAAAGGATCTCCCGGGAACGGCTGCCATCGAGCAGGAAAGCGTTTTTATTTATGCCGCAGAAGGGAGAGTCAAACTTTTAGATATTGAGTGTATGGGAAAACGCATGACTGGCTATCTCATCTTTGAATTTTTTCAAGACAAGAAAGGAATCATATTACCATCGTGAAAATACTGATACTTGGGGTTAATGGATTTATCGGCCACCATCTGAGTAATCAGATACTGGATAAAACGGATTGGGTTGTTTATGGAATGGACCTTGCCGATGACCGTTTAGGGAAAATACTAGGTAATCCACGGTTCCGGTTCGTTGAGGGTGATATTGCCATAAACAGGGAATGGATTGAGTATCACATAAAAAAATGTGATGTCGTTCTTCCTCTGGTGGCCATCGCCACGCCAAAACTATACGTAGAAGATCCAATAGCTGTTTATAACCTGGATTTTGAGATGAATATCAGGGTGGTTAAACAGTGCGTAAAGTACCACAAACGGATCGTTTTCCCCTCGACCTCTGAAGTTTACGGTACTTGTACGGATGCTGAGTTTGATGAAGATAACAGTTTCTTGACGGTGGGGCCCATACATAGAGAAAGATGGATTTATTCCTGCTGTAAACAGCTTCTCGATCGCGTTATATACGCTTATGGGACAAGAGGTCATCTGGAGTTCACTCTTTTCAGACCCTTCAATTGGATTGGACCGCGATTGGATTCGTTGTATGCCGCCAAAGAGGGAAGTTCACGGGTTGTAACGCAGTTTATCGCAGATCTTTTGATGAAACGTCCCATAAGCCTTGTTGATGGCGGAGAGCAGAAAAGATGTTTTACCTATGTGGATGACGGCATTTCCGCACTTTTGAAAATTCTACAAAATGACGGCGATATATGCAAAAATCAGATTATTAATATCGGAAATCCCACAAACGAATGTTCTATCAAAAAGCTTGCTTTTCTCTTAAAGGATATTTTTATGACCCATCCCGATCACATTCACGATGGGAACTATTCTGAAATTGTTGAAATACCAGCTGCAACGTACTATGGCAAGGGTTATCAGGATATTTATACCCGGAAACCGAGTATAGAAAAAGCCCGGCGGTTCCTGAACTGGCAACCGGAAGTAAATTTGGTGGATTCGCTTAGAGTTACCCTTTATTCTTTCTTAGAGGAAAACGCAAGTGCATCTGAGTAAAAAACGGACACAAGTATTGGGTTTAAAGATTGATGTTGATACGTACATAGGGATGAAAAAGGGTGTGCCGCGGCTTCTGTCCATTCTGGATGAGATGAGCATAAAAGGCACTTTTTTTTTGAGTGTTGGCCCCGATGCCTCGGGAAGAGCTATCTTCCAATTGATTAAAAACCCAAGTTTCTTGAAGAAGATGATAAGGACAAAAGCCGTTTCTCTCTATGGTTTAAGGACGGCCCTATACGGAACATTGCTTCCTTCTCCTTTAATCGCCATGTCGTTTCCGGATATTGTCCGCCAGATTATTGACCAGGGACATGAGGTCCAATTTCACGCTTGGGACCACCGGCGCTGGCAAGATGAACTTAAAGATCGGTCCGCTGCATGGATACACAAATGGTTCAAGACAGGGATTCATGGTTTTGAAAGAGTTGTGGGGCATGTTCCTACATCATTCGGTGCGCCGGCATGGATGGTAGATGATAGGGTCATGGAAATTATTAAAAAATATAATTTTGAGTATCTCAGTTGTACGAGGGCAAACTTTCCCTTTATCCATGAAAACGTGAACCTTCTCGAAATACCTTCAGATTTGCCCTGCTTTGAAGAGGTGGGTTTTGCAAGGGGCATCTCTCTGGTGGAAACGACGCTTGAAGATGGTGACATTCATGTATTGCCGGTTCATGCAGAGGTTGAAGGCGGGATGGGTGAACAACCCTTTGTAAAGTTAATCCATACTGTCAAGTCAATGGGTTATCACATTTCACCTCTTGCTGAAATAAAGACAATCTTAAAAGGGGAGGATTTGACCGTAAGAAAATATCGGATGGCTCTCTTACCGGGACGTTCCGTGCCCTGTGCCGTATGAAATATCCCTCCTCTTTATCTACAACCGTCCGCTAATTGTTAATTGTATCAAATGTGAAGCGTATAACAAAAAACAATTTCTGCTGCAAAAAGCCCCATATTTTTGTGATACTAAGTCCGATAAAAAAGATTATGAGAAACCTCTTAAAATCAGTTCGAGGTCTTCCTTCGAATTAACGTTGAAGAACATTCTTCCATCTGGATCAAAAGCTTTTATGATTTCCTCGGAGATGTTAAATATTTTTAATCCTTTGTAGAAACCTGTAACTTTCAGTTTGTCTGAAGTAATAAGTTTTTTTATGGAGGGAAGGCAACTTTTCGCATAAATCGCATGCAAGGGTTGAAGTCCGTCGGCTGAATCAGGCACGATAATATCGTAGTATCCGATGTGCTCAACCATGTATTCAATGAAAGAGCTATTTAAAAAAGGCATGTCGCAAGCCGATACGAAGGCCTGTCCATAAGAGGCATAAAAAAGACCGGTATAGATACCGCCGAGGGCACCTTTGTCTTTGAAGATATCGGTGACAATCTGAACATTCTGATTAAGATAGGCAAGAGGAGAGTTAGTGACCAGGATAACCTCCCTGAAAATTTCCCTGAAAATCTTTACGGTCATGTCAATCAGACGTTCATTTTCAATTTCAAGGAATGCCTTATTTGTTTTCATCCTGCTGCTTTTTCCGCCGGCTAATATAATTCCTGTCATTTTTCAGCGTTCTCAAAATTAGCGTACTGCAAATTTATGGATAACATGTTTTAGGGGGGATATAGGAACAGTATCATTATTTAAAAAATTTCTGTTGTGCATTCTGGAGATCGTCCCGCCTTTTTGGACAAAATATCACATCAGATAGTTTCCTCAACCCTTTTTATGAACACGCCTTTACATAAATCATAAGGAATTGTATGGAATATATCTTTCCCGTATGTTTCTCGATGACATCTCTTCTTTTTTGTGGTACCTTCTTTAATGAACATTACGAAGATGGTTTAGAAATATATTATAGAAAACAGGTTACACTATCTAAGGAGGAGGTTGTTATCTAAATGCGATTGTCGTGTAGAGGGAGATATGCTATTAGGGCCATGATTGAGCTAGCTCTCCATTATAGTAGTAAGGAAATGCTTTCCTTGAAGACTATTGAGGAAAACCAGGGTATTTCAAGAAAATATCTCATCCAATTAATGAGCAGTCTGAGGGTTGCTGGACTCGTAGTGGTTCTTAGAGGGAAAAAAGGAGGGTATACGCTCGCTCGTCAGGCTTCGGAGATTACCTTGGCTGACATACTGTTCTCAGTAGAGGGGGATATGTCACTCGTTGACTGCGTGAAGAATCCCAGGCTGTGCAAGAGGTCCGAAAAATGTATGGCGATTCCGACTTGGGTTGAGCTTAGTGAGATAATCAGGAATTATTTGAAATCTACTACTTTGGAAGACGTTTTGATAAAAATGGCTTCTCCAAAAGTAACTGCCCAATCAGAGATTAGATAATATATTTTTAAATCAAATATTTAAAATAAAAACCAACATACGAAGTCATATACCAGCAGCCTGAGCTATATGACTTTCATTTTTTTTAAGGAAGAAAAAGCAAAAAGAAAATGTATGTACTCTTTTGATTATTTATCTCACGATAATAACCTGACCAGGTGTAATGGTATCTATACGAGCTAAATTGTTAAGATTAAGAAGTTGATTAAGGCTAATATTATTTTTCTCAGCAATTTTACTCAGGGAATCTCCTTTTTTTACGGTATATTTAGTAACGGCAGTGGTGTTTACTGAGGCCTTATTGTTATTTCCTTTTTTATTAGGAGCAACCATTATTATCTGACCGATCTTAATGGGATTCCCCCGCAGCCGATTTATTTTTTTGATTTCGGATACATTGGTATTAAAGCGCCTGGCCAGGGATGAGAGCGTATCACCCTTTTTCACGTTGTATTTAGTGAGTTTCCCGGTGACCTTGTTTGAAGGTTCCTGATTTTCCTTCGCTCTGGCATAGCGGTAGTTACGAACAGGTATGTCTAAGTATTGCCCCACATGAATACTTCTACGAGGTGATATATGATTACAGGTTCTGATCGCTTTGACAGATGTTTTGTATCTTTGCGCTATAGAAGCAAGTGTCTCTTTTCGCTTTACGCGATGTTTAATCGTGAGCGGTTGAACAGAAGCAAGAACAGGCGAAGGTTTCTCCCAACGTGGAATTTCATCAACAACCGCAGCAAATTTTTCCGCTACCTCCATAGGAACTTTCAGTTCATATTCCTTGTCGGGGGTAACTTTATACCTGAGTTCAGTATTGAGAGTATTCAGCACCTCTTCTGAGATGTTAAGATGACGTGCAATATCTTGCAGACGCATCTGTTTAGATGTCTTTATCAGTTCGTATGAAGGAGGCGTAAATAACGCTTCATCTTTTACCAGATCAATCCCGTACTTCTGTGGATCTTTGATGATATGCAAGATTGCGAGAAAACGGGGGACATATCGTGCTGTTTCATTAGGGAGCTTATGGTAGAGATCCCAGAATCGGTCGAGATAATTCAGCTTTTGGCTTGATATTTCTCTAAGTACTCTACCCTCTCCGCAATTGTACGCCGCCAGCACGGTAAGCCAGTCACCAAACATGTTATGTAGTTCTTTAAGGTAGTCTATCGCCGCTCTTGTTGACTTTTCTACATCCATCCGTTGATCTATCCACTCGTCTCTGTTCAGACCATATTTAAAGCCAGTCGACGGAATGAATTGCCACAGGCCAAGAGCCCGTGCTCGTGAAAAGGCACAAATTTTAAAACCGCTTTCCACGAGAGGAAGCCATGATAGTTCTTCTGGTAATCCTGCTTGCTCCAACTCCTGTAAAATTATTGGTCGGTATAGTCCGGAGCGCTTATAGGATTGAAGAAAAAAATCCCTTTCTACGGTCTGAAAATTTCTAATCTCCTTTGCCACGTCCGCATTCATGACAAGGGGTATTTCTCCACGTTTTCCATTGGTGATTGTTTGCACGGAGGTATAAATGACTAAAATCTGTTTTGCAATTAAAAGGCGTAAATCATCTTTCTGCCTTGCTATCGCAGGATGTCCGTCAGCATCGATAAGAAGAACATAGGCCTGATCCAGTAGACCAAGAGCATTTTCCAGATCGCCATTTGCCCAATATTTCTGGGAACCATTCAGCAATTCAAGGGCTTCTTCCATGATTGCTTCTTCATTTGCCTCCTGCTGTTCACCATTGTCCTCGGAAGAATTAATGTTTTCCGGTTTCGGGCGTTGGTTAGATCCGATTGTTTCCGCCTGTTTATGAGCCGCTGGTCTTTCTTTTGGGAGCGTATTTTTCTCAGATATACATCGGGGTTCATCAACGACAGATATTTTTTCTGGAGTACCCTCTGGAGACAAAATATTTTTAGCCTCGCTTTGGCCACATGCATAGCTGTAAAAAAATACAGCAATCATAAAAAATACAAACTGTGTTCTTAGTTTCGACATAGTTTCGACCTCTTCCTTTTATTTTGAGGTTATTCTCATAGAAACTATTTATTTCAGCAGATAAGCTTCGATGAAATCGTCTATTTCACCATCCAGTACCCTGCCCACGTTTCCCACTTCCAAATTTGTCCTGTGATCCTTCACCAACTTATACGGATGAAGAACATAGGAACGTATCTGGCTTCCCCATGCAATATCTTTTTTTGATTTGTTCAGCTCACGTAATTTTTCATTTTGTTCCTGAAGCTTCTTTTCATATAGCCGAGACCTTAAGAACTTCAATGCCATGGCTTTATTCTTATGTTGGGAACGTTCATTCTGACACTGCACTACGATTCCTGTAGGCAGGTGGGTGATCCTGACAGCAGAGTCGGTTTTATTTACATGCTGACCTCCCGC
>JBAZOY010000017.1:0-40614 GCA_041648505.1 Syntrophales bacterium
CGCTTAACCAGATCCTCAATCAGCTGGAATGGCATATTGAAAAAACCGCCGAACAGCATGATTACCTCACGCTATACTCGCCCGGTGCGGACCCGCATGCCGGGTGGTGTGGGGGCTGGGGGAGAAAATCCCCCGGCTACCCGATTGGGTATTTCCCCGGTTAGTTCCTTTCATCAGAGACATACTATTTATTTGCTTTTACTTATTTTTTTTGCCCTTGCCCTTGCCCTTGCCTTTACCTTTTTGGCCATAGAGATCGTCACCGCGTTTGAGGGCATGGAACTCTGGAGAACCGGGTTTAATACCCAGACTTTTGGCCAGTGCACCCCACCCTCGGTCCTTACCTTCTTTGTATTGTTCAGTCACATAGTCAATCGGTTTCCCGGACATTTCTCCCAATCGCAAGGCAACATAAGCATCCGCAGGTTTAGGAAAATTGCTGAGTACGGTCGTGATCTGCGCATCGCCGATATTGAAACGCGTGGCAATCTTTGCTCGGAATCCGGATGGATCTGCTTGCGCCTGAATATTAAAATTTGGCATCCAATCGAAGTCAGATGCAGCGGCTACTGATGCTGATGAAGCAAGCAAAAACACGACCGAAACCGTTAACAACATTTTTCGTAGTTTCATTGAATCCTCCTTGGATCATTAGTTTTATGCCCAACGAGCTAATCAGCGGCGCGGCTTTTTTGCGTCCGCTGAATTTATTTGTTGGCCCTGCCTTATAATTTTCCATTGTTTTTCTTATCAAAGATATAAAGTAATCTATCAATTGTTGTAAACGCGAGCCCTTTAGATTTGCAGAGGTCGATCAGATCGGAGATATAGTCATAATAAAGAGCTATTTTTCTCTCAGCAGGTGTCGCTTGATATAGGGGATACTTCTTACCATAAACTGCTCTATAGGCATGGCGGTCAATTATTTGAAAAACCTTTGGATTAATAAAACGTAATATAGTTGATGCCATTGGAAGATCTACTCCATTAACACCTAATAATGCCTTGAGTACGTCATTGCCTTTCTTATGTTCTCCTGCTTTCATGGATTCCAGCTTTTTCAACTGCTCTATATTCTCATCGTCAAGGCGTACGTAACGGTTAACTTTCCAGAGGACTATTTCGTTTATTACCGACTGATCAATAGAATTGGTTTCTAAATTATCAAGTCGCTTTGTGAGTTCCGGCTGAAATTTATAAAAAGCCAGAAAAGTATTAAGGTCACCGGGGAATTCTGATGCTATCATGAGTTTTGTTGCCTCTTTAACTTTGCTTTGGTTCGATGGCATTCTTTACATCTACAATGACAACCGCCTTGTGAAGGGCCATGAGTTGGATCAGTCGGGAAATCATCTAACGGCTTCCACCTGCGACATGTAGAGCATACTTTCCCGTTAATTCCATTCTTTATTATGATTGCCATTTAATGTCCTTCCTTTTCAGGCCAACGTGGGCATCACCGGCGCGAGGAACGAGTGTCAGGTGGATTTAGTGGTTATGCACTTTTTCTTGGATCATTATCTAAATACCACTTACCATTGCGCCAATATCCAACAACACTTTTTTGCCTTCCTTTTGGCTCCCAAGTAATTTCTCCATTATAATTATAACCCGGACCCAGATAGTAAAATAATCCGCGCTCAATTCGTTCAAAAAGTGGATGCTGAACTGAGTATTTTGCTTTATTTATTAGGTTATAACAATAATCCGTAACTAATACGCTGCCCTTCGCATAGCTGCTGAGACTGCAAAACTCTTTTTCAATAATATGCTTTGGAATGGGTTCTTTCCCATACTTACTTTTTAATTTTTCTCCCACCTGTTCGTAATACTTCGCCACTTTCGAATAATAATCAGAATTTTTCATTTACCTTCGCACCTTAATATTTGCATAACGTAAAAGTAAGCCGCCGCGCCGGTGGCTTTGATGGAAAACCGCCGAATGTTCCCGCGGTCGGCTTAACTGGTTTGTTATCGATTTTATTCATGTTTTTCCTTTGGTGGGCATAATTCCCCCGAATTCCCTCCAACGTAATACTAATTTCCGGCAGGGTGATGACAATAATTGGTATTATGTCCCCAGATTATCCTCTTGACTGCTATTAGATCCGTAGAGCGCCTGCATCAGGCTAATAGCCCCGTGAGAAGAAGCACTTTGCAATTCAATCGTAGGCGTCTGAGTAAGCGCACTCAAAAGCGCATCGACCCTTTTACACAAAGATGAAACATCCATAATTCATCCTCCTTGAAGGCCCAACTACTGTATATATGGTTTCCAGATAAATTCTATCTGCCTCTTTCTGTCCGTATAACACGCAGCGTATAAATTTCAATAATACTAACGCCAAATTGAGCGGGCGCGGCTCTATCGCGCAGCGTCCCTTGGAGCGCAGTGTTAGGTTTGGCTTCAACGCGGCGATTGACAATAAGAGGTACTGCCTTGAACACAGCCCCCAACACAAACGACCTGACCAATGTTATTAATCATTGCGCCTCCTCCGGGTTGCGAAGAGCAGATTACTTGACCGATAGAGTTGATGACGCACTGGCCCGGTCCGCAGAGAACTTGGCCAATCGAATTCGTCTGTGCCCCACCTCCTGGCGGGGCACAGATTACTTGCCCAATTGAGTTTTGAGTGCAGCCGCCTTGAGCGTAAACGAATGATGTTGCGAAGAGAGCAAAAAGCAGGGCAATTGAAGAGAGACTTTTAACCATGATGATCCTCCTGTGAAAAAACCTAACGTGGAGCTGAGCGTTGGCACGATCCTGCTCGCACCGGAGGTGCGGATGCAGGATCGTGACAGCAGCTCCAGCGATTTGTTAGGCGGACCGCTGGTAGCGGTCCGCTAGGCCCGTAAGGGCAACAAATTGCGGCGAGCGAAGCTCAGCTCCACGTTAAGCGGACGAGGAACCGAGCGAATCAGCGCGCATAGCGCGCAGCGAGGTGACGAGAGCGTAGAGGCGCGCATTTCCAATTTTATCAGATAATTGATCACTTGTTATCAGTCTTCTGTTCATCGTGCGCGACTCAAGCGGTCCGCTTAACGTTATAGGTCAGCCGCCCGGCCACGGAAATGTCCCACAACTACAGACCTATTTTCCCGGTCGGGGTTGATTGATTGGTTATATTTTAAGGAGTTGAAATGTATAAACAAATAGCAATACCTTACGGAATGGGAGAAGCCTTATTGACCGAAGAAGATGTAAGGCATGCACAATTAAACAACCTCAAAACTTTGTCTTTAAAGAAAAAAAGTGGCCGCATAATTGACGCAATTTTAAGTTATTTTGTTCTTAATTGCATGGCTACTTCTGGTAATTTTGAACAACAAAAGCGCAAAAGGTTTTCCAGTCTTTGAAATCGTACCACCATTCAAAACGGAACGATTCAATGTCGCGTTCTTTTTTGAGTTTATTGGAAAGTTCATACAACATTTTGTAAATCGCATTTTTGTCAGGGGAGTCGCCAAAATCATGGTCTTTTTCATCACGCTCTTTGAGTCCAGATAAATATGCAAGATGGCATCCATCTCCATTGACAAGACCATGACCACTTTTTGTTTCAATTAATGATTTGAGGCCAAGATAAATGAGTTCTACTTGTGTATTCGATAAATTTTCAAACATAGCACCCTCCTTTGTTTTTGGTTTCAAAAATAACGTAAAAGTAAGCCGCCGCGCCGGTGGCTTTGATGGAAAACCGCCGAATGTTCCCGCGGTCGGCTTAACTGGTTTGTTATCGATTTTATTCATGTTTTTCCTTTGGTGGGCATAATTCCCCCGAATTCCCTCCAACGTAATACTAATTTCCGGCAGGGTGATGACAATAATTGGTATTATGTCCCCAGATTATCCTTAGCCCTTTAACAATCCCCTGATCAGAAAACGACTTTATAAAGTTACGCTCTGGGTCATTCTCCCTCTTTGGATTAGCAAATTGATCTCTACTCCCATTCTCAGAGTTCAATCTCGCGTTTAGATCTTCGGCTGTACCAACATAGAGTGGGCCCATATCATCACATATGACGTACCAGCCGGGCCCGAATGGAAGTTGCGCGCTTGGTGCTGCAAAGTAATATTTCTTCTTAACCTCAAGCGGATGCCAGTTCTGGGGATTCTTCGCCAAAGACTTTAATCCTAGAACCAGTCTATCGACTTTACTTGGATCTCTAACGTCCAGGTGATCGAATCGGAGTTTTCCCGGCATTTCCTACTCCTTGCGCTCGTGCCCGCTAACACATACTAGACAGAAAAAATATATTACAGCACACTTGGCTCAACTAATTATTCAATTATATCCAACATATAGCGCATAAGCGCCACATCTTTCGAGGAATATATTGAACAATGTCCAAAGGTTGCGATAAACTTTTTAAAAGTGATATAAAAATTCTGTCTAGTATAACACTGTAAGGAATTTTGGTTAGTTTCGGATAAGCTGGATTTTCTTTTGAATATTGGCCGCTTTCCCCGTCTCTTTCCCCGCTTCGTACAGGGCCTGAAGCTTTTCGAGATAAGCCAGATGGGCATTCTTCCACCCATTAACTGAAGCTGTATCGGCAGCGGCCTTCAAAATCACCTCACTGTACTTATAATGTCGGACAAGCAAACCAGCAGCAATGAGTTTCGAAAGGGGATCTTCTATGCTTATGACGGCCTGCTCCATATCCTTTTCTTTCCCATCCCTGAATGCATTGAGGACATCCCTGTACCGGGAAGGAAGCAATCCTTTATCAACTTTGTCAAAGAAACCTTTTAAAAAGTTATAATAAGTCCTGCTCCCAGGATTCTGCTGAACAGACTCTATGCGGAGATAATCACCGTCATCAAAATCCTCAAGAACAGCAACACTTACGGCATATTTTGTCAGGTAAGCTGTGGAAAGAATTTCCAGATCGCCGCTTTTCTTTATCTCTTCGATGGCTTTATCAAAGTGGAGTTCAGCAATCTTAACCCTGCCGTTTAAATAGTTCGTTTTATAACTCTCCAGATTATTAAAACTGACATTTTTCCACTCAGGAACAGGCTGTGATCCACAACCAAAAATAAAAATAGAGCAAGCAAATAAAAATAAAAATGTCTTCATGGGAGTTTTATCTCGGGCTTACTTTTAAAGGGTATTTTCTGGTTTAATTCCTTTACCAGATCATTAATAGAATTCACAGCGAGATCAATCTCGCTTCTCAGGAGTTTAATATCCGTTGTAGAGTCGGACACATCAGCGCTGATCTTTACTACGTTATCAAGAGCAGCATTTATCTTTTCAAGTTTAACGAGCAGGTCTTGAAGGATTTTATGCACCAGGGGCAGGGTTCCTTCTTTCCCGTAAATCATTTCATCTGTCTTTGCCGCCATTGTATCCACCTTTTGCAGGATGGAATCTGCATGAGAGGTGATGTCCCTTGTCTTGCCAAGGGTTTGATAGATAGCCTGGACGCTTTGTTCGTCTCTAATCAACATCTCCAGTAACGATTCTTTGCTCGACAGATTCGCGGTAATTTTTTCAGAGTTTCTTAAAATCTTTTGCACATCACCATTGGGATCAGCCAGATTCGCGGTAATTTTTTCGATGTTTGCTGTTATCTTCTTTGCCTCTTCGATGACCGGCTGGAGCTTCTTTATCGTCTCGTCAATGTCACTGAGCTTGGTCACCTCCGGCACTTCTTCTTCTAATAATGCGGGGCTGTTCAAATTATCCGTCAAAACAATAATACGGGAGGAACCGATAAAGGGTTTACTGACAATGAATCTGCTGTCCGATCTTATCCATTTGACATGGCGTTCCGGCACCCTGATCTTAATTAGAACTCTTCCATCCTCGCTGAGTTCCAACGTACGGACGGTACCTATCGTAAAGCCTGAAAAAACGACCGGCATCCCCTCTGTCAGATCTTCGCCGGTTTTCGATGCAAGGGTATAGGTTTCAACCCTTTCAAAAAAACCCTTTCTATAGACTGTATATCCTATAGCAGCGATAATCAGACATACCGTAGCAATGATAAATAATCCAACTTTGAATTCAATTTTATTGGTCATCTCTTATCCAGGAATAACGGTCTCTATGCGATATATAATCCAAAATATAGCATTTTGTAAACAGATCATCAATCGTCTTCAACGCCCTGCAGATAAAGATAGTATCTGTAATATCCGGTACAATTTTAAAGGGCCTGTCAACTATGATGACGGCATCCGTAACCATAGCTGCCCTTAAAAGCATCACATAAAAACGCTCTTCACAGGTTAAAACATGATTTTTCTTGTATGCAAGTTCTTCCAGCCCCAATCTTTGCAAATATCCAAGGGTCATACGTTCCGCCTCTTTCGCCGATACATTCTGGTGATACTGCCTGATTAAAGCAATATTGCTCCATACATCCAGGTTTGAAAGGAGGGGAACCTCTGAAGAAACCCGCCCTGAATGTTTTTTATTGCTTAGCGAAGAATCGCTTATCTCTTTGTCCAGGGCCTCCCCGCTATCAAAGAGTCTTAAATGGATCTTGCAACTAATGTCAGCACCTCAATGATCACAATAGCTATAAAAACCTTCACCATACCGTTTAGAACAGAAACAGGGATACTGGTCAAATCGCTGGAAGCAGTGAGGCCGAACCGAACGGGAAGTAACGTAACAAAAAAACCAAAAGTGACACATTTAAAAAGTACAATAATTATATCGGAAAAGTCAGCAGAAGTTAACAAAATATTGGTATATGCATCTATGCTCATTCCCATGGTAAGCATGGAAATCAACGCACCGCTCATCAAAACAACAATAGAAAAAAGTCCGCTTAACAACATAACAGAAACTATACCACTAATAATCCTCGGCAGAAACAGATAATTGATAATATCAATATTAAATGCTTCTAAAGACCTCAGTTCCCCGTCGACCTTCATCACGGCAATTTCGGTATTGATCGCGGAGCTTGATCGCAGAGCAATAAGTACTACGGTAATAAAAGGAGATAATTCCGTCACTACAAAACCCATTAAGATACGCCCCAGGTACTCTGCCCAACCCATTTCCTTAATAACTTCAAAAACAACCCCCATAAAGAGTGAGCCAAAAATAACTGAAGCACCTAGAAAAAAAGGTAATATCTGAACGGACGTAAAATATATTTGATTTATGAGGACCGTCTTCATGGCACTGTTATACGTCTGTCTTTTGAACATTCTGAAAATGACAGTGCCGGTAAAGGCCAGAGTATCCTGTAATAACCTGGCTGCATTTATGGAGACGCTGCCTAAACGTTCTATGGCGGCAATCATAAGCCTAAACCCATGCAGAATAAAGAACATTGCAGATGACGTGAATTAAAAATTTCGGGCACCGTACCTTTTACGGTAAAGAGAAAATGCATGATTTTCGAGCGCTGTGAATACAAGTTCCAAAACCCTCAATATCACATTGCGAGACATGAAAGATGTCTGAAATTTACCTGAAAATATCAACCCCTGTCATAAACTAATTTTATCACACGAAGACACATTGCCGCCGGGAATTATGAAGGCATAAGCTGTAAATTTGCCGTCATGACTCAGGCTGATATCAACCCCGGCAGGCTCATCTCTTAAATACACGACAGGAGGAGACACCCTGCCTTCAGAACGCCGGATATCAATGTCTTCCGGGATCCGGTTTAGAATCATTGAAAGATGCTTTTTGACAGCTTCACGCAAAAAAATTGATTCGTATCCCGGTGTAATCTCAGGTTGAGGAAGAAGGTCTACCTTCCATATAAGGGAATCTACTCCCTCGGAAAAATCCTTGGCGCCAATACAATGTACGTATTCACAAGCAATGAAGATTTTTATATCAATTTTGCCCCCCGGCGTATCAACAAACCCAAGGATGCAGTTATCTTCACCGGGAAGCCTTGCTTTATAGCTTCCTACACGAAACATGCTCACTTTATAAAGCAATGGTATGAAAGGAACATCAGGGATAGATTTACTGATAATTTTATAGGCAGTTTCTTTGCCCGTCCATAAAGCCCAGAGTATGACATCGGGATTGGGAGAGTCAAATATCTGCCGTTGTTCATCCGGAATAAAAACGCGATTGACAAAGCGGATGTTCCGGCTTCTCTCCCTGGCACAGGGTTCGTTCAGATCCACTATGTCGTTGCCCACGTAAGGCAAAATAATCTTCCTCCAGATTTGAAAGGTGTCCTATAACCTGTCCGGCATAGTAACGCTGAGCACGAAGACCATTGTCCTGTGTCCTTTCAGGTTCGAGTACGCTAATAATCGCAGTAAAACGTTCGCCAAATTTGGGAATAAACCCGTAATTATCCTGAGCATCCCCACGAAGATAAATACACATGACCCTGCAATTATCGAAATCCTTGATAAAACGCCCCACACTATAAGGAAAGTGTTCCGTATCCACACGACCGGTACGGGAACGTGTCCCTTCCGGAAAGATCATCAAATTCTGTTTTCTTCTTAAGACATAGGTACACCTATCAAGTGTCTTTTTCATCTCTTTGCGCTCGCCACCGCGATTAACAGGAATACATTTGGCCAGATAACAGAAAAGCGACATAAAGATGCTACGCTGGAAATTAGCCTTTTCCGGCAAATTCCAGGGAATCACTCGATAGTGTCTGATGTGAACATATAGTGATGTAGTTGCATAAGCTATGATTAAAGAATCTATCATCGTGAGGTGATTGGCACAGATAATCCATGGACCTTCATGCTTTTTGAATTGAAGGTGAAATTCCTGCCTGAGCTTCTTCAAGTCCCTCACCCGATATCTCATTAGCTTGATAGCGATAAAGTACAGTGGACCAATGAAAAAAATTGTCATCCACCCCAGAATGTATTGAAGCCACCAAAGTCCTTTGGACACCTTCGTCATTTTGTGCAATCCTTTTTCTCAACTCTCAAGATAAGTTCACGCTGGACTTGGGCTAATTTCAATTAGCCCCGTTTAGTTTACCGCTTATAATCTCTAAGGCATCTCCGATGGTTCTTATTTGATCTGCCTCATCATCTTCTATACTAATATCAAAAGTATCTTCACACTTGATAATAACATCTACAAGACGTGCGGAATTTACCTTGAGATCGTTCAAGATATGGGTATCTTTCGTCGCTTTTTCAAGCTCTTCCGGATTTTTTGCGTACACTCTCAGGATATTTACAAACTCTTCATAAATCTTCTTCTCATCCATACTTTTCTCCTTGTAAAATTTTTTTTATTGCCCTTCCCATTTCTTAAAAATCAAACAGCTATTGACATCACCAAAACCAAAAGCGGCCTTGGCAATAATTCTTAACTCCGGGAATTCCATACATGACCGAGGCACCTTCTCCGAAAAAGGAGCGATGTCCGGATGGATATCCTCGCAATTGAGCGAGGGATGGAGGAAACCCTTGCAAAGCTGTAAAACAACGGCTACAGATTCGATGGCCCCGGCTGCCCCCAGGCAATGCCCAAGCAGTGATTTTGTGGCATTGATATAGGGGAAGTCTCTGGGGCCAAGGTCCAGGGTAGCCGACCAGTTCCTTACCTCTATGGGATCGGCAAAGGTGGCAGTAAGGTGGCCATTAATACTGTCTATCTGGCGTACATCAATGCCCGCGTCAGCAATAGCGCCCCTGATACAGCGCTTAACCCCGTTCGGATTGGGGGCTGTAATAGACCCACCGCTTCTCTGTCCGCCACAATTAACGTAACCTCCTATTACCTCTGCGTATATGTTTGCCCCGCGCTGCAAAGCGCACTGGAGATCTTCGAGTATAAGAATAGCAGCCCCGGCGCTGGGAACAAAACCATTTGCTGTTGCACTCATGGGCCGCGAAGCTTCCTCTGGCCGATCGTTATATTTACGGGCGATCACACGCATCGCATCAAAACCGGCCCATATATAGGGTGATGCCCCTTCAGATCCACCGGCCAGGATACGTTTGGCCAACCCTGCACGAATCCTCCACGTCGCATCAATAATGGCTTCATTACCTGTACTGCAGGCGGAAGAATTTGAAGTTACCTGATTTCCCAAAGCCAGTAATCCGGCAATACAGGCACTGGTTCCGCTATGCATAACCTGTTCGGCGGTGGTACTCCCCAAACGGCGGGTCTTACCCTCATTAACCATGGGAACAAGCGTCCTGGCAATCGTATCCATACCGCCAATGCCGGAGCCAACAATTACACCCGTGTCCCAATCCACATCTTCACTGTCGGCATCAGGTACGGCAAGGCCGGCGTGGTGCCATGCATCCATAGCAGCAACAGCGGCATAACCAATGTTGTCGTTCATCGAAATCAGTTTCTCTTCGTCGAAGTATTTTCTCCGGATGTTCTCAAAGTCTTGAGGGACACCACCTATCTGGCAGGCAAAGTTTAATTCCTTAAGCTCCGGGATAAAGCGAATACCGGATTTCCCCTCCCGCAGGGCATTTTCAAAGTTATCTAACCCATGAGCATTGGGCGCTACAACTCCCATACCTGTTATAACAACTCTACTTCTCATCTGGAAAAAACTCCTTGACAGCATGCTTCGAGTCCATCAGCCACCGTAAAGTCCCCCATTTACATGGATAACGCTACCGTTGATGTAAGAACCGCCTGTCGCAAGAAAGGACACCACCTCAGCCACATCCTCGGGGCGTCCCATACGGCCCAGCGGGATACCGGCAAGGATCCTGTCTCGCACATCCTTCGGCAAACTCAACGTCATCGGTGTATCAATAAAGCCCGGCGCGACTGAATTAACCAGAATATTACGCCCGGCTAACTCCTTAGCCAAGGATTTAGTAAAGGCATCAACAGCTGCCTTTTCCATGGTGTACGGGATCTGCCCAGAGTTACCCATGTGGCCCACAACACTGGAGATATTGATAATACGTCCCTTGTTTTTCCGTAGCAGGAATAAACGCAATATTCGTTTTGTAAGATACCACACACCTCGCATCAAAGCACGTTGAGCATCGAATTCTTCAATCTTCATCGCATTGATGTCGCTATTAATGGTAATCCCTGCATTATTGACCAGAATTTCAACCGACTCGGATGCCTCTTTTAAACGGGAGACCATTGCTTCCACCTGATCAACATCTGTCAGGTCTGCCTGTAGAAGGAATCCATCATCGACTTCAGCACAAACAGCCTTGGCTCCCTCCTCATCCTCACTACCCCGGTAGTGAATACATAACCGCAATCCTGCCTTGTCAAGTGCCCGACAGCACGCGGCTCCGATACCGGTACCACCTCCGGTTACAATAGCCACTGGTTTTACGCCCATAAAACACTCCTCCTTATGCTTCTTCTACCCTCAGCAACACGTGAGCCCAGGTTAGTCCTCCTCCCACCACAGCAATGGCCACATGGTCTCCCGGCTGCAGTTCGTCCCAGTGCTGGCTCAAAACAGAAGGCGCTCCGGCACAGGCCGTATTACCATACTCCACAACATTCTGCCAGTGATCACACTCATTGATACCGATACGGTCACAAACGGTCTGGAGCATACCCATATTGGCCTGGTGACCAATGAATTTAAAACGGCCATAGTTCCGCTGAATGGATGATTGCATCATCGACAATAATTCTGTCGTCTTACGAATGGCAAAGCCCTGTACCAGGCTTCCCTCCTGAGAAAAAAAGTCCATCCGGGGAACCATGACTGCATCCCATTTTGCGGGGTTTGATCCACAATCACTGGCAATAACGGTCCGCCGGGAAGGGACGGAAGAAGATACAACGGCTGCAGCACTGCCGTCACCAAAAAGCACAGCAGCCCTCCGATCGGAAAAATCCATGGCATGTGTAACACTTTCCGGCTGAACAATTAAAACAAAGGGGGGAAGGGCTTCCGGCCTCATCCGATCGAGAACATTTATCTGCATCGCAAAAGTCGCACACGCACAGTGCAAATCAAAGCATGGGGCATCTACACCCAACTCCGCGGCAACAACAGATGCCTGTGCCGGCGTGACATAATCCGGCACGGATGATCCTGCGATAACAAGCCCGATATCTTCCTTCTTGATCCCGGCCCGCTCAATAGCAAGCAAGGCGGCAGCCGCTCCTGTCTGGGCATGGGTATAGAGACTGGCTTCACGTGCCCCTCGTGGGTCGCGATTTTTCGTTGTCTTTATGTAATCCAGAGAAAGAACAGTATGGCGGGTCTGTATACCAACCCTCTCGATGATCCACTCTTCTGTTGTCCCAATATCCAGATCTACGAGAAATTGATTAGTAATAATGTTTTCCGGGTGGAAATGTCCCACCCCGTGCAGATAAAGCATAACAGTTACACAATCTCCCTTCCGATAATCATATCCTGGACCTCCCTGACACCTTCGTAAATATCAATGATATGAGCATCTCTTGCCAATTTTGATATCTCATATTCTGAGATAAAACCATAACCACCATGAAGATGAAGACCCTCAGTAGCACAAAACAGTGCCGCTTCTGCGGCAACATTCTTGGCTAAAGAAGCGTAGATGGCCTTGTCCGGGGCATTTTCCTGAACTTTACAGGCTGCTCTTATGAGCGCCATATCCGCCAGCTCAACCTTTTTCCACATCTTAACCAGAGTGTCCCGCGCTACGGGCAGGTCACAGATCCTCTTCCCAAACTGCCTGCGCTCCCGCGTATATTCCAGGGTAATGTCGAGGGATCTCCTGGCAAGGCCTACACCAACAGCCCCTACCATCGGCCGGGCGTAGTCAAAAACATCTATGATATACTTGAATCCTTCTCTCCTGTCACCTATTATCTGGTCTTTTTCTATGACAACATCTTCGAAGGTCACACTGGCAGTATTTGATAGCCGTTGCCCCAGTTTATCCTCCGGTTTACCGATCAGTATCTTGCCCCCCTGGGGAAGATCAATCTCCAGACTTTCGGAAACAGGAACAACTGAATCGTGGGAAGGCATATTACATAAAGGAACAATCACGCAAGCCATAAAATTACCGGAGGGCTTCCCAACCTTGCAAAAAACTGTAAACTGTGAGGCATAAGACGCATTGGTAATAAAACACTTTGTGCCATTGAGAAGGTATGTCCCGTCATCCCTCTTCCTCATAAACGTTGTCATGACAGAGTTATCGGACCCGGCGCCAGGTTCTGTCAGGCAGAAGGAGGCCAGCTTGGGCATCTCCACAAACTTTTTCAAAAAAGCATCCTTCTGTTCCTCTGTGCCATGTTGAGCGATAACCGCGTTTGCCAGATCATTACACATAGCCGATGTCGCGATACCCGTATCCCCGTAAGAAAATTCCCTGATAATCAAGGCCGTTGAAATAATATCCACCTCATAACCCTTGACAGATTCAGGAACGGACAGATTAAGAATCCCCATTTCCCAAGCTTTATTAATGATATCCACAGGAAATACATGTTTTTTTTCAAGGGACATCACATGTGGAGTGATCTCGTTCTTGACAAACCTACTTACCAGATCAACGTACATCTGTTGATTTTCCGTTAGATTGAAATCCATCGCTCCTCCTGAAAAATTAATGTATTATCAGTTTGTCCCTTGAAATAAACGCTTTGCGGCTGAAAGGTTCGTCACTGATGAACAAGTCACATTGATTGTTCTAAAAAATGCCCCGAGAGGGCGGCCCGGGCCAACTTCGTAGATCGCATCGGCACATAACGCAAGTGCCTGCATATTTTCTTTCCATTGCACGGTGTTGGTCAACTGAGATACCATGCTCTTGAGAATGTCTTCAGAATGTCCGGAATGAAATCCCCCCTTGTAATTCGAGGTCACCTGCTTTCCCCCTTTTGGATTCAAACCTTTACCATAAGTCCTCATCGCCTCCTCAAAGGGTCCTTCAATCGGCCTCATAAAACGGCTGTGGAAAGGGGCGCTCACATTAAGAGGTACAAAGCGGAAAGGTCTCCTCTCCCCATCCAATGCCTCTCGTAGCCGTGTTTCTGCCTCGGGCATCATCTCCAAACTACCGCTGATTACCACCTGATCGGCAGAATTGACATTGGCAACATCCAGCGGGAGATCCACTAAGGTACGGAGAATAAGCTTGGCATCCAAATCTTCCGAAATAACTGCCGACATACCTCCAAGACCTACGGGCATTGCCTCCTGCATCAAACGACCTCGAATATGTACAATTTGTAAGGCCTCTGACAATGGAAGCACATCGGCACACACCAGAGCGGTAAATTCACCAAGACTGTGACCTCCCCAAAAGGCCGGCGAAAAGCCATAAAGAGCATGCAGGCCACGCAGCATAGCAACTTCAGTCGCGAGGATACAGGGCTGGGTATACTCGGTAAGATTGAGCCGCTCATCTTCTCCAAAACACATGGCGGCGACATCCCACCCTAGAGCATCAGACGCCTCCTGGTAGGTTTGCCTGCTGATTTGTATACTATTGAAAAAGTCTTGCCCCATGCCGGGTCGCTGAGATCCCTGGCCGGGGAAAACCACTGCGATATTTTTCATCTTTAATATTTTTATGAAAATTGCCGAAAATTATCCTTCTGACAGATTAGCTGAACATTTACCATAGTTAACCAAAAAATCAAGAGAAAAAGCTTGTCTATCAGATAATGTTTATATATATACTTGCGCAAGGAGTTTGAACAGTGAAATTGATTCGCTTTCTATCTGACGACGATCAGGTATTATTCGGAGTTTATGAAGAAGAGCTGCCGGATGAAGTCCTGATCATAAGAGGGGATCTGTTTGGCGATTTTGACATCACGCCAGAATCGGCAAAAATAAAACATCTCCTGCCTCCTGTTTTACCCCGCAACATTTTAGCGCTCGGCCTAAACTACAGGAAGCATGCTAATGAAACAGGCTCTTCATGCCCTGCAATCCCCGTCGCTTTCATGAAGGCTACAACCAGCACCATAGGACACATGGAATCGATCCTGCTCCCTATGGCAGGACCAGAAAAAGTGGATTATGAAGCTGAGCTGGCCGTAATTATTGGTAAAAAGGCAAAAAATATCTCCCCATATGATGCCATGGACTATATCCTGGGATATACATGCGCTAATGATATCAGTGCACGGGACTGGCAGATTGAAAAACAAAAAAACCAATGGACCCGAGGGAAAAGTTTTGATACCTTTTGCCCTCTTGGCCCCTGCCTGGTTACGAAGGATGAAATCCCCGACCCGCATAATCTACGCATCCGTACTATTCTCAATGGCATTATCCTTCAGGATTCCAATACACATGATATGATCTTTGATATACCTGCAATTATCAGCGATCTAAGTAGATCTATGACATTGCTGCCCGGCACGGTAATTCTGACAGGCACCCCGGAAGGCGTCGGTTTCACAAGGAAACCACCCATATTTCTCAAGGAGAAAGACATGATAACCATAGACATCGGCAAAATAGGCCAACTGACAAACCCTGTCAAAAGGGAGGAATGATCTCCTGCAATTAACTGATTCACAGGAGATCATATTCCATGTTGACAATTCTGAGTTAATATTTAAAATAAGATTTAGAACCACTCAAAACACTAACAAGGTGTAATAAAAATATGGAGGATTGTATGAAAAAGGAAAACCGACAAACCTTTATTATGTTTCTGCTGGCTTTTTTAATAGGCTTTTTCGTTGTCTCTCTCGTAGAAGTGTTACGTTCCTCTTTCGGCCCTTTAGGACCGGATGTACAGTTGGCTTCGGCGGTTTCTCCCCTAGCAGAAATTCCGGCCGCCCCTGCCTCGTTTGCTGAGCTTGCCGAAAAACTAAAGCCTGCAGTTGTAAACATCAGCACTACAAAGACAATCCGGGCGGGAGACGCCTTAGAAACCCCCTTTGGCTCCCCCTTTGATCGTTCTCCGTGGGGGGATGATTTCTTCGGGAGATTTTTCGGCGACACACCGCGGAGGGAATTCAAGCAGAAGAGCCTGGGCTCCGGTTTCATTATAAGTCATGACGGCTACATCTTTACCAACAATCACGTAGTGGAGCAAGCTGATAAAATATTGGTAAAGCTCTCTGATGAGAAAGAGTATGAGGCCAAGATCATCGGTAAGGATAAGAATACAGATATCGCCCTGATCAAAATAAAACCGGACAGCTCTCTGCCTGTAGTAGAGCTTGGTGATTCAGACGAATTGCGTGTAGGTAGCTGGGTTCTCGCCATCGGCAATCCATTCGGGCTTGAACAGACGGTCACGGCCGGTATAGTCAGCGCCAAGGGCCGTGTAATTGGCGCAGGTCCCTATGACAATTTTATTCAGACAGATGCCTCCATCAATCCAGGGAACAGTGGCGGGCCCCTATTCAATATGGGAGGTAAGGTGATAGGCATCAATACCGCCATTGTAGCCCAGGGACAGGGCATTGGATTTGCCATACCGATCAACATGGCTAAAAATATTCTGCCCGACCTGAAAACAAAAGGAATGGTGTCTCGTGGCTGGATTGGCGTCGCCGTCCAGGACATCACAGAAGATATTCTTCAGGGTCTTAATCTAAAAGACAGGAATGGTGCCCTGATTGCTGAAGTATTCGAGGGGGACCCTGCCGATAAGGCCGGCGTGAAGACAGGCGACGTCGCAGTTGAAGTGAACGGCAAAAAAGTAAAGGATACCCATGAGTTTTCAAGGGTTATCGCTTCATCACATGTGGGGAACAAGATTTCGGTAAAGGTAATGCGCGACGGCAAAGAATATACTTTCCAGGTCGTCGTGGCAGAACGTAAGGACGAGACAGCGATAGCAGGTGTAAGGGGGAAAAGTGAAGGCCTGGGCATGACCGTCCAGGAAATCACGCCTGAAATCGCTCGACATCTTGGTGTTTCCAGCAAAACCGGTGTCGTTGTAGCGGAGGTACAAGAGGGAAGTCCCGCAGATGAGGTCGGTATCCGTTCCGGGGATATTATTCTGCAGGTAAACAAAGTGAAAATATCCTCCTTAAAAGATTATTTAAGAGAAATATCAAAGAAACAGGCAACCCAGAGTATCTTATTTTTGATCAAACGGGGGAAGGCAACTTTTTTTGTACCCCTCCGTAAATAAAGCCTTAATAGTATCCTGCCCTAATTATAGAGGAGACTTTCGGGTAATATGGCTGGGGCTACGTTGTACGCGCTCGCAAAACTAGTCCGGAAGCATGAAATTTGTATCTGAAACCGATGGAACTTGCATTAATCGGCGCTCAAGAATCTTTCCCGGCCATGCATGCACGTTGCTCCTCTGCACAGGCAAAACTCGCACTTACGTGCTCACGCATTACCTGTACCAAAACTACACGGCACCCGCGCAGCGCTCCAAAAAGCTTTGACCCGCGTCTCCTGAAACTGATTCCCTATATTGGGGAAGGATTATCTATGTATGCATGTACTGCCGGTCAATATTTATTTCCGCTCTATGAGTCGCTGAATATTTACTTCGGTGATCTCCACTGGTGGCCAGGTGATTCTCCGTTCGAGGTGATTGTTGGTGCGATACTGACTCAGAACACAACCTGGCACAATGTTGAAATCGCCATAAAAAAGCTGAAAGCCAAAGAGCTCCTCCATCCGGGCAGGCTTATGGAAACGGAAGACGATGTTCTGGCAGAACTAATCAGGTCTTCGGGATATTACAATGTCAAAACAAGAAGGCTAAAGTCTTTTGTCCAGTATTTGTGTGATGAATATGATGGAAGCCTTGACAGGATGTTTGCAGAGGATCTCTGGCACCTGCGAGAAACACTGTTGCGAGTCAAGGGTATTGGAGAAGAAACTGCTGACAGCATCCTGCTCTATGCAGGGGAAAAGCCGGTTTTTGTCGTTGACGCCTATACGCGAAGGATTCTGCAAAGGCATGGCTTCAGCTGTAAAGATGCAGGCTATGGTGAAATTCAGGCACTATTCATGACCAATCTCCCTAATAACGTTCCTCTGTACAAGCAGTATCATGCCCTCCTGGTCAATACCGGAAAGACCTTCTGTAACAAAACCCCTCGTTGCGAAGGGTGCCCTCTGGGCGGGTTTAATGCCTGCCTGAACGAACGCTCTTTGGCCGCAGTCTAAAGAAACACAGGGGAACCAAAATGATTAATGCAAATAAAATAGCTCTCCAAATTAAACTGAATCTTTAGGAGAAGTTGCACCTATGGTCAAATACCTGTCCAAGCTGGCAATCAATTGTGGTCTCATCCCGGCAGCCTATTATTTAATCCGCCTGTACTTCCTGCTGGTCAGGGTCAGGATAATTAACGAGAGTTATCTTCTTGAGCATCTCGAAGGGGGGAAAAGAGCTATCATAGCCCTGTGGCACCAGCGTATCTTCCTGTCTATGAGCTACGCCAAAAGACTTGGCGCTTTTTCACCCGCGGTGATGATCAGCGAAAGTCGTGATGGAGAAATCATTGCACGCATATTAAGCCATGTGAATTTCCGGCCCGTCAGGGGGTCCAGTTCCCACCACGGCAGAAAGGCCCTTGCTGCCATGGTGGCAGATATGGTGCACCATAAGCTTGCCGCTCATATACTCGATGGCCCCCGTGGTCCCCGGGGGATTGTCAAGGCAGGCCTGATTACAATGGCCCAGTTATCCGGGGCAGCGATTTTGCCGCTCTATGCATCTGTTAACCGGGCATGGGTCCTGAAGAGTTGGGACCGTTTCCTGATCCCCAAACCATTCAGCCATGTTCTCCTCCGCTGGGATCAACCCCTGTATATACCTCAACATTCGGACGCGGAAGAATTTGAAGCTATCAGGCTCCAGATGGAAAAACAGCTGAGAGAAAGTCAGGAGGGGGATGATCGACGTTTTGGATGGACTGAAAGCCTGCTGTAAGGTATCCCTGCCCCCTGCCCTAGACCACATTCCCCGGCCCGGCTTTTCATATTGACAGAGATTTCCCCCCATGTTAGGTAACCTCTGAAATGGAATTTGATCTTTACGGGAGGGTAATTTGACCTTTCAGGAATTAATATTTGCCCTTGAAAGATACTGGGCCAGCCGCGGGTGCATTATACAGCAACCATACGATATCGAAGTGGGAGCAGGCACCTTCAACCCCGCAACGTTTCTCAGGGCTCTGGGACCGGAACCGTGGAATGTGGCTTATGTTGAACCGTCCCGGAGACCCACAGACGGCCGGTATGGCGAAAATCCGAACAGATTGCAACATTACTATCAGTATCAGGTGGTCATGAAGCCCTCACCCCTGGACATCCAGGATATCTACCTTGACTCCCTGAAGAGCTTTGGCATAGATCCCCTCGATCATGACATCCGCTTTGTCGAAGATGACTGGGAATCACCAACTCTGGGAGCGTGGGGCCTGGGCTGGGAGGTCTGGCTCGACGGCATGGAAATAACACAGTTCACATACTTCCAGCAAGTTGGAGGGATTGACCTCAATCCTGTGCCTGTTGAACTCACATATGGCATTGAGCGTATCGCCATGTATATCCAGGACGTGGATAGTGTATTCAACCTGAAATGGGACGATCATATTACGTACGGAGATATTCATCACCAGGACGAGATAGAGTTTTCCACCTATAACTTTGAAATAGCAGATACTGCAATACTGCGGAGTCTTTTCGATATTTACGAAAAAGAGTCTCTGAGGACGGCCGGAAAGGGCATTATCCTGCCTGCTTATGATTATTGCCTCAAGTGTTCCCATACCTTTAACCTCCTCGATGCGAGGGGGGCAATCAGTGTTGCTGAACGTACGAGCTATATCGGAAGGGTAAGGAATCTGGCCAGACTCTGCGCGGAAGGTTATCTCAAACAACGACAAGAAATGGGTTATCCCTTATTAGAAAGACTCTCTGGACTTACAAGGGGCTGATCTTAGACGAAACGGAATTAAATGAGTAAAGATCTTATATTGGAGATAGGAACGGAAGAAATTCCGGCCGCTTTTCTGCCTAAAGCGCTCAAAGATATGAGCGAGATAATACAGAAAGAGTGCCTTGTTAGACGAATCCGACACGGCAAGGTCAATACAATGGCTACACCGAGAAGGCTTTGCCTCTACGTTGCAGACGTCTCGGAAAAACAGGATGAGCAGATTATCGAAAAACTCGGCCCGGCAAAAAGTGTTGCCTACGATAAACAGGGAAAGCCCTCAAAAGCCGCAATCGGTTTTGCAAAAAGCCAGGGATTGGATATCTCAGAGCTATCAACAGTCTCCACGGACAAGGGAGAATATCTCTGCGCCCGTAAGCAAATATCAGGTAAAGATACAGAAAACCTGTGGCCCGATATTTTATCGGCATTCATCACTTCTATCCCTTTTAAGAAATCTATGCGTTGGTCAAATTTGGAACATCGCTTTGTCAGGCCGATTCACTGGATACTCGCCCTGTATGGCTCTCAGAAAGTGCCATTTAAGTTTGGGAATATAGAGAGCGATAACAAGACCTGCGGGCACCGCTTCCTCAGCCCGGCTTTTTTCGCTGTCAGGAGCATGGAAGAATACCTGCTAAAGACGAGAGAAAACTTTGTCATTGTAGATCATGAAGAACGCAAAAAGATCATTCATGAGGAGATGGAAAAGGCCGCCAAGACTCTTTCCGGGCGAGTTCTCCATAACAACAAACTACTTGAAACGGTGACTTTTCTAACTGAATATCCGACGGTTGTCAGCGGCAGCTTTGACCGGGAATACTTGAAGCTACCACCGGAGGTACTCATCACCTCCATGGCCTCACATCAAAAATACTTCCCCGTTGTAGACGAAAAAGATCAATTAATGCCCCATTTTATCGTCATTAATAATAATGTAGCCCGTGATCAGACAGTGGTGATCAGGGGAAATGAAAGAGTTATCCGTGCAAGGCTGGCCGACGCAAAGTTCTTCTTTGATGAAGACCGGAAGATCCCTCTTGAAGCGCGTGTCGAAAATTTGAAGCATGTTGTATTTCACACCCTTCTTGGTACCTTTTATGACAAGGTACAGCGTTTCCGAACACTTGCCGCCTATATAGCGAAGCAGATAAATCCCGACCTTGCCGAAACGGTAGACCGTGCGGCTACCCTTGCCAAGGCTGACTTGGATACACAGATGGTCCGCGAATTTGCAGAACTTCAGGGGGTCATGGGCCGGGAATATGCCCTGATTGCCGGTGAAAATCCAATCGTGGCAAAAGCAATCTACGAGCATTACCTCCCCGTAGCAGCCGGTGGCGATCTGCCGGAAACCGATGAAGGAGCCATCGTCGGCATTGCGGATAAGATGGACAACATTGTGGGGTTCTTCGGCGTAAATCTGCCTCCTACAGGAGATACGGACCCCTATGCCTTACGACGTCAGGCCCTTGGTATCATTAATATCATTCTCCATAAGCGTTATCCCCTTCCGTTGGAAGACCTGGTCAATAAAAGCATGTCCATTCTTGGTGATAAATTAAAAAGGCCCTTTGAAGAGACAAAAACCGATGTTCTGGAGTTCTTTAGGGGAAGATTGGGAAACCGGCTTATCTCCCAGGGCTGTCCCTATGATGTTGTTGACGCCGTTCTTGCTTTGGGCATATCAGAAATAGTTGTCTCGGTAAAAAAAATGGAAGCCCTAAAAGCATTCAAGTCTCATACGGATTTTGAACCATTGACGATTGCCTTCAAGCGGGTCGGTAACATTATCAAAAATTTTAACCGAGGTTTCGTAGACCCCGCCCTGTTTGAAATGAATGAAGAAACGACCCTGTACGATGCTTTCCTGGAAATAAAGGAACGATCTCTTGCCTATAATATCACCGATGACTATCAATCGTCCTTGGCTGAACTGGCACGCCTGAGAAAACCGGTGGATGATTTCTTTGATTCTGTTCTGGTCATGGCAGAAGACGAAAGGATAAGACATAATCGGCTTTCCCTGCTCCAGGAGGTCTCTATGCTATTCCACAGGATCGCCGATTTTTCTAAAATTGTCATAGACCACTGAGGATCCCCTTACACAGTTTGCTAAAAAGAGAAACCCATACAGTGTCCCGTATTAGAAAAAGCTCAACACTTTGTCCAAATTGCCGGCAACCGGTCAACACAGATGATCCTCTCTGCCCCTACTGTGGCCTATCCAAGCCCGGCTCTCGCAAAATAATGCGTTTCTTTAGCGGTCAGGGAGGAGGCAGGGGCGATATTGATGTGGTAAGGATCATTATCTACACCAATATCGCGTTCTATATTGTTTCCCTTCTTCTTAGTTCTTCTACTGTTGGTATATCGGCAAATCCACTGACCTTTTTATCCCCCGGCAGCAGGAGCCTTATCCTTCTTGGAGCAACGGGCACCATCCCCATAGACGAACTGAATCGCTGGTGGACTCTCGTGTCGGCTTCGTTTCTGCATGGTGGCATTCTCCATATCTTTTTCAATATGGCAGCATTGTGGCAATTAGGACCGTTTGTATTACGTGAATTCGGGTTTTACCGTTTTGTTATTATCTATACCGTTACCGGCATTATTGGTTTCTTAGTATCCTACATAGCTCACATTCCCTTCACCATTGGAGCATCGGGGAGTATCTGCGGTCTCATAGGCGCTATCCTCTATTATGGGAAAAGTCGCGGGGGAGTGTACGGATATGCCATCTACAGACAGGCTATGGGATGGGTTGTGGGGCTTGCTGTCTTTGGCCTGCTGGTTACCGGGATCAACAACTGGGCGCATGGGGGAGGCATTCTTTCCGGTATTCTGCTCGGTTTTCTTATGGGCTATAATGACAAGGAAGGCGAAACAATCGTTTCCCGAACACTGGCCGCGGGCGTTATTCTGTTAACAGCAGCTATTTTACTCTGGAGTCTCATCCAGGCAATATACTACCGTTTTCACCTCTCCCCTTTATATTAAAAATCGCATTGACATGTAGTCGAAAATACACTATCTTTTGGGTCAGAGAAAGATCTGCCCATCAGAGCATTCTGCTCCTAACAGGCTAAGACAATAGAAGGAGTATCTATGCCAAAGAGTCTTAACCCCCTCATAGTGGTAATGCTTGTCCTCAGCGCTTTACTTGTTTTGGGCTGTGATACTGCGTTCATGGTGGGCGGTAAAACCGTCGGGATCAGTGATGGACAGTTTATTTCCAAAGATGGGTATCTAACAATGGAGTATGACTTTTCACTCGAGGATATTTGGAAGGCCTGTGAACAAACCATTTCTGACATGAATGCTTCCGAAGTGGAAAAGAACCGGAAGATTGCCTCCGGCAAGATAACAGGCACTATCCAAGCGGAGAGGATCGTCATTGCCATCGAATACATCTCCAAGGAGATAACATGGGTCTCTATACGGGTCGGTATAGCTGGGAATAACATGGTCTCCCAGATTATCCATGAAAAGATAGGCAATAACCTCCTGAAGCTCAAAAAATAGCTTGGGAGGAGGCTCTACGACAGATATAAATAACTTACTCTCAGAAGTCAGGATAAAAAGATAAACGATAAAGGACCGGAAGGATGGATAGATTTATACAAAACCCCCAGGCAGTAACTTTGGAGTTCGAGGATCTGTATAAGCTGATGCATCTCAACTCCCTGGTCGGCTTCTATGTGGTCCAGAACGGCAAATTTAAGGTCATGAATAAGAACTTTCGGGCATATATTGGCTTCAGCGAAGAGAATCTGATGAGGCGGGATCCTCTAAGCATCGTCCACCCTGAAGACAGAGCAATGGTCAGACAAAAGGCCATCCAAATGCTTAAAGCAAGGCTTTCCCTGCCCTACGAATTCAGAGTAATCACCCCGGCAGGGGAACTCGTATGGCTTATAGAAACGGTGTCGTCCATTATCTATAAGGGACACCGGGCGTCTCTTGGCATTAATATGAACATTACCACACAAAAGAACACTGAGGAAACGCTCCGGAAAAGTGAGGAGAGATTCCGGACGATCATTGAAACTATGGAGGACGGCTACGCCGAAACTGATAGGAACGGTAACATTACATTTGTCAACAAAGCACTGTCACGACAGTACGGACATTCTCGGGATGAATTGATCGGGAAAAATTTACGGAAGTATCTTGATCCGGAGTATGTGCCGCATGTGTTTCAATCCTTGGCCGAAATTAGTAAGACAGGAAATGCAGTTAGCGGTCTCCAAACAAAGGCTATCCACAAAAATGGAACCAAACGATACACCGAATCTTCCGTATCCCTGATTAAGAACGCAAAAGGTCAGCCAACCGGATTCCGAAGTATCGTTCGTGACATTACCGACCGTCGGGCTGCTGAGGAAACGCTCCGGAAAAGCGAGGAGAGATTCCGGACGATCGTTGAAACGATGGGAGAAAGTTACGCCGAGACTGATATTGACGGTAAAATTACATTTGTCAACGAAGCGAAGTTACGACTAACCGGACATCGTCGGGATGAATTGATCGGAAAACGTTTAGATACACATATAGACCCGGAGGATATACCGTCTCTGTCGAAAATCTTAACCGAAATTTTGCAGACAGGAAATGCAGTTAGCGATATCCCACTAACATGTATTAGGAAAGATGGCACCAAACGACATACCGAGACATCCATATCCATGATTAAGGATACAAACGGCCAGCCAGCGGGATTCCGAGGCATCATGCACGACATTACCGACCGTAAGATGGCGGAGGATACCATCAAACAATTGGCCTATCATGACGCCCTGACAGGTCTCCCAAACCGTCTGCTCCTCAGGGACCGTCTCGATATGGCGATAGTACATGCCGAACGTAACAAGAAAAAGCTGGCCATGATGATGCTCGATCTTGATAAGTTCAAGGACGTGAATGATACCCTGGGGCATCAGATGGGGGATCTTCTATTGCGGGCAGTGGCCCATCGCCTGACCGGTCTCTTCCGTCAGGGTGATACGGTAAGCCGTCTTGGGGGCGATGAATTCGTAGTGTTGCTGCCGGAGATCACCGGGGCCGAAGATACTGCGGCCATCGCAGAAAAAATAATCGCCTCTTTTCAAGAACCTTCCCAGTGTAATGGTTCTGAAATTTCTATCACTACAAGCATTGGGATCGCTATCTTCCCCGAACATGGGAAGGACAAGGATACTTTATTGAAGCACGCCGATATCGCCATGTATCGGGCCAAGGAAACGGGGCGTAATAATTATCACATTATCCGCTTACAAGAAACTTATCCCCAAAAAGACGTCCCCAATCCCTAACTAACAACAGCCACAGCCACAGCCTCAACCTCAGATCATAACCAGGGCTGGATTCCGGCGACAAAGAGGATCGATACATGAATATTGTTGCCCACATTATTGGATTACTGGCAGCCCTTTTAGCAACCATTGCCATGGCACCACAGGCAGCTAAGATTTATAAAACAAAAAACACCAAAGATCTGTCTCTCATGACATTTGTCATGCTGTCCTGCGCTCTTTGCCTGTGGTTCATTTACGGCCTTTTAATCAGCGCCTTCCCTATCATTATCGGAAATGCCATCGGCTTTATACTAACCACCTTTATCGTGATAATGAAGATTAAACATGGATAAAATTAATGACCGCAAAAAGGGAATTGTCTCGTCGGGGAAGTTTATATTAGCCTCTGCCTCCCCTCGCAGGATTGAGTTTTTGAAACATACAGGATTACGCTTCGAGGTCATACCAAGCTGCGTAAATGAGACATACATGAACGGCGAAACCCCGCAGGGACATGTTCTGAGACTATCAGAGGCTAAGGCACAGGCGATTGCCGGCCGGTATCCCGATGCCTGGGTGCTGGGGGCAGATACCATCGTCATTATACGCAGTGAAATATTGGGCAAACCCAGGACCAGTGCCGAGGCAAAAGAGATGCTCGGTAAGCTGTCCGGACAGGAACACAGGGTGTTTACCGGTTTTACTATTATCAGGCAAACAACAGGTACCCTTGTCAGGAAAATTGTCGAATCTTTGGTGATTTTTAAGGAAATACCGGAGAACGAACTAGCGTGGTACATAAGATCGGATGAACCTTACGACAAAGCAGGGGGATATGCCGTTCAGGGAATGGGGGCTCTTTTCATCAGGGAGATCCATGGTTCCTATACGAACGTTGTGGGCCTGCCTGTCTGTGAGGTTATGGAGGTACTGAAAAGTATCGGGGCTATTGAATTTCCAAAATAAGGCCATGGAAGGAACGATCAGGAATAACATCGCAAGAATCCGGGATAGCATCGCCAAAGCAGCCCTCAGAGCTGGACGAGAGGCCTCTGAAATCAAGCTGATGGCTGTGACCAAAACGGTAGCCGAAAAAAAAATTATTGAGTCTATAGAAGCCGGGATAGATATTATCGGTGAAAATTACGTCCAGGAGGCAAAGAAAAAAAATGTATCCCTGGGTAATAAAGCTATTGAGTGGCATATGATAGGTCATCTCCAGACCAATAAGGCCAAAGAGGCGGTCCAATTGTTCGATATGATCCATTCTGTGGACAGAATGGATCTTGCTGTTGAGCTTGACAGAAGGTCAAAACTACTGGAACGTGTCACTAAAATCCTGATTGAAGTCAACATAAGCGGAGAGAAAACGAAAAGAGGGGTTCCCCAGAAGAATGCAATTCATCTGATACGGGATATGTCTGCTTTCAGGAATCTTTCTGTGTATGGGCTGATGACAATGCCTCCATGGTTTGATGATCCTGAAAAAACAAGGCCTTATTTTGCGGCCTTACGGGAGCTTAGAGACAGGATTATTAAAGAACAATTTGAGAATGTGGCAATGAGGGAACTCTCTATGGGGATGTCGTCCGATTACCAGGTGGCGATCGAAGAGGGCGCAACTCTCGTCAGGATTGGCAGAGACATCTTCGGGGCAAGGACCGGATAGAACCGTACTTGCCGTGGCATCCTCAGCCGGAGGGAATTGCCGACCACAGAGACAGAGCCGAAGGCCATAGCGGCAGCAGCAAACTCAGGACTTAAAAGGATTCCGGAAACGGGATACAATGCCCCGGCAGCAATAGGTATCCCTATGATGTCATAGATAAAGGCCCAGAAAAGGTTTTACCTGATGGTCTTTATTGTTTCATGGAAAGTTTGATGGCTGTCGGTACTGACTTCAGGTCGTTGTTTCTAATAGTGATATCGCTCGCCTCTACAGCAACACCTATACCCGCCCCAGGACAATGCCGATATCAGCGGCTCCCAGAGCCAGTACCTCATTAATCCCGGCTCCTACCATCCATCGCAATGACCTCTCTCTGCTTCTGCGTGTGTCGGATTTTATCAGCCTTGTCGGCAGGTAAGGCCTCCGCCACGACCTCATCAATACCGAGCACGGCCCCCGATAGTTCTATCCGTAACAGCAGCATTATCGTCTGTAATCATGGCAACCTTTAAGTTGCGGTAATTTTATCCACACCTTTCGCATTACTTTCATAAAAATTTCTTTATAAAACTTTCTTTTTGTGGTAGCAATATATATTAACCTCAAGAAAAAAATACTAACCTATTTAGATACAATTCATGTTTTTAAGATATACGTAAGCACCAGTTTTTCTTCGTTATTTACCTGGTTTATATCGCATAACGCTATGGTTTTCTGTGCTTATTATGTTGATAGAAATTCCTGATGCGGGAAATTATCTATTTAGCCAATCAAAAATTGAAAGAGAGCTGAACTATAGATATCATTAATTGGTTTTTCTTTCTCTCGACAATTAAAAATTGTAACTCACTATAGATCAACATCAATAAAAGTAATGCCAACAACAATATATCTTATATGGAATTGGTAGTGAAATCAATTTTATAAGAAGAGTTATCCAAATGAGTACGCAATGTAAATGGAAAGTTAAAATTACTTATATTTATTGTTGATAAGCTTGTTTATAGGATATTTAAATTTGGATATAATTTGGGATAGAAGTATTAAAATTATTAAGGAAAATATTAGTCCACAGAATTTTAATACTTGGATAAAACCTATCAAGGTCACCTCTATTGACCAGGGTAATATTACCTTGTCTGTACCAAATAAGTTTTTCCGAGACTGGGTTGTGGAAAATTATTTTTCGGTAATTAAAAGTTCTCTTACCTCTGTTATGGGTATAAATTTAAATATTGAGTTTATAGTAGAGACAAATAAGAGCGCTAAAGGACAAAAATTAACAAACAACCCAATTAATTATGAACAAAAAGTTGTTCTTTCTACAAAAAAAAATTTAACCCCTGGAATTCATCTATCCCTTAACAAGAACTACAGTTTTGATAGATTTGTGGTGGGTCCTTGTAATCGTTTTGCTCACGCAGCATCTGTAGCTGTAGCAGAAAAACCGGCCAAGAATTATAATCCTTTGTTTATTTATGGTGGTGTTGGTTTAGGAAAGACACACTTACTTAACGCAATTGGTATTCTGACGCTTTCCATGCATTCGGTAATGAATATAGTTTATGTTTCAGCAGAAGCCTTTATGAATGAGCTAATCAATTCTATTAGATATGATAAAATGCAGAAATTCCGAGAAAAATTTAGAAATATAGATTGCTTTCTTATTGATGATATTCAATTTATTGCCGGAAAAGAAAGAACTCAAGAGGAATTTTTCCATACCTTTAATACTCTTCACGATTCAGGTAAACAAATTGTTGTTACAAGTGATAAATTTCCAAAGGATATACCGAACCTTGAAGAAAGATTGCGTTCCAGGTTTGAATGGGGTCTCATTGCCGACATACAACCTCCAGAGATAGAAACAAAGATTGCTATTATTGAAAAAAAAGCGCAAGAAAGTGGTATCTCTTTATCGAATAGTGCAGCACATTATATTGCTTCAATTGCTCAATCTAATATTAGAGAATTAGAAGGTTTTCTTGTTAGGGTTGGTGCTTATTCTTCCCTAACCAATAGAGTAATTGATATAGACCTTGTTAAAGAAGTTCTTAGAAAACTACTTAAACAAAACAAGATTCAAGAAATAACAATTGATGAAATTATTAAAGCGGTAACTGGCAGATTTAATTTAAAAATCTCAGATATTAAATCTCAAAACAAAAATAAACATCTTATTTTACCAAGACAAATTATTATGTACCTCTCGAGAAAATTAACTAATGCTTCTTTTCCTGATATTGGAGGAAAAATTGGAGGACGAGATCATTCAACTGTAATCTATGCAAATAATAAAATAAAAAAGTTGCTTGAAGAAGATGTAAAACTTAAAAAAATTATTGGGGATATTGAAGATTCCTTAATTAAGGGGTAATAAATTATCACAGGTAGTGAACAGGGGTGTTGATTTTATATAATTATAATTATTGTGTGATTTACATCTATTCACCTATCAACAGTTCCTATTATTATTACTAAAACATCTTTACATTAACTTAATATATATTAAAATTTATAGTTATAGATATATAAACTAAATAAGGTATAAGAAAAAACCGGTATTTATAAGGATTGAAAGGAGCTTTATCAGGGCATGGAATTAACTATACAAAGAAATACTTTGTTGGGGGGGGTTCAAAAAACACTTGGTATTGTCGAGAAGAGAGTAATTTTACCAATTCTTAACAATGTACTCATTAGGACCAAGGAAAAACAGATACATCCTGATGTAGGAAAGGTTACAATTATAGCGACAGACAGGGAAATTAGTTTGGTAGCAGATTATGATGCAGAAATTATAATTGAAGGTGATATTACATTATCCGCAAGAAAGTTGTATGAAATGATTAGGGAAATTCAAGGAGATGTGATTCATCTTAAAAAAGACGAACACAATATAGTGACAATAACATCCGGTAAAGTAGTTTATAAGATACCGGGTGTGCCTATTGATGATTTTCCCTGTGTTGGAGATGAGTTAGATGTGGCATTATTTATGATTGAGAGGAATCTTTTGTATGAATTTATTAGTAAGACGTTTTTTGCTATATCTACCGATGAGATGAAGAGGAATTTTAATGGTGTATTTTTTGAGGTCACCCCCGAAACATCCCTGAAACACAAAGAATCCCCTCCCGGTAAAGGAGAGGACGGTAATCTCTATATAGCCAGAATGGTAGCGACAGACGGGTTTAGGTTGGCCGTGGCTACCAGTTCACCATTCACCATTGATTGTCCGCCATTAATGGCTAAGGGGGTAATCATACCACGCAAGGGAGTGGTTGAGATTAAGAGACTTCTCGAATCTGAAATTGATAGTGTTATGGTAGGTGTTCATAAGGGAATGTTTATTTTGAAGACGTCTAATGCGATTTTAAAGGTTGCCTTGGTTGATGATGAGTATCCTGATTATCGTAAAGTTGTATCGGTAGATAAAGAGGGGGAAGTTTCCCCTGACACCGGGGGGAGGGTTTGTTTTAATAAGGATACAATGTTACGCGCCTTGAGAAGAATGAATGTTGTGTCGAGTGAAGGGTATGACGGAGTTGTTATCAAGTTAAAAAAGGATATGATGGCGCTTAATTCAAGTAATCCTGACGTTGGTGATGCAAAAGAGGAAGTTGAAGTTTCGTATGAAGGTGAGGAAGTTGAGGTATTGTATAATGTGGGGTTTTTGATAGATGCCATAGATGTTATTGACGGGGACAAGGTTACTTTCGATATTGGTGTGGGAGTAAAACCAGGGATTATCAGAGAAGCAAGCAGGAATAATTACATGTGTGCTGTCATGCCACTGAGTTTTTAACGTTACGAGTGTCGTATATAGAGGGTAATTATAGGGAGTAGGATGATAGATAATTATAGTGCGGATAGTATAAAGGTGTTGGAAGGTCTTGAGGCTGTACGAAAGAGACCTGCTATGTATATTGGAGATACCGGAAGAGCCGGCCTTCACCACCTGGTTTATGAGGTTGTTGATAATAGTATTGACGAGGCTTCTGCGGGTTTTTGCGACACTATTTGTGTTTGGATAAGAGTGGATAATAGCATTGTTGTAGATGATAATGGTCGCGGTATACCGGTAGATATTCACAAGACGGAAGGGGTGTCGGCGGCTGAGGTGGTGCTTACAAAACTTCACTCAGGGGCTAAATTCTCTAATGATAATTATAAGATATCAGGCGGTCTTCATGGGGTGGGAGTTTCTGTTGTTAATGCCCTCTCTAGCTGTCTTGAACTGGAGGTTAGGCGGAATGGATTAGTATATGCGCAGTCATATGTTCGCGGCACGCCCCAATCGCCCATGAAAGAGGTTGGAAAGACTACAGGTAAGGGAACAAGGGTAGTTTTTAAACCGGACGAAGAGATCTTTGAGGAGACTGAATTTAGTTTTGAGATTATTTCTAACCGTCTGAGGGAGCTTGCTTTTCTAAATTCAGGGGTGAGGATTACCTTGGTTGATGAAAGGACTGATAAGAAAAGCGAGTTTTGTTATCAGGGCGGGATTATTGCGTTCGTTGAATACATTAACAGGAATAAAAAAGTGCTCCATAAGGACCCTGTTTATGTGAGTGGTGATAAAGATGATTGTCATGTTGAGTTAGCTCTTCAGTATAATGATACATATATAGAGAACGTGTTTTCCTATGCTAACAGTATTAATACTGTGGAGGGAGGGACTCATATAGTCGGTTTCAGGTCTGCCTTAACGAGGGTTTTTAATAACTATGCCACCAGCAACAATATTTTAAAGAACGGAAAAGAGTCTCTAAAGGGTGAAGACTTACGGGAGGGTTTGGCTTGTGTTATAAGTGTTAAGGTTAAAAACCCTCAGTTTGAAGGTCAAACAAAGACAAAACTTGGCAACTCTGAAGTAAGAGGAGTAGTTGAAGGTGTTGTATATGAAAAGATAGGTGTTTATCTGGAGGAAAATCCCTCCATTGCCAAGCAACTGTTAGGTAAGTGCCTTGAAGCGGCCAGGGCCAGAGAGGCGGCGAGAAAAGCCAGAGAGATGACTCGAAGGAAAAGCGCCCTTGAAGTCGGTTCTCTACCGGGTAAACTTGCCGATTGTCAGGAGAAGGATCCTGGTAATAGTGAATTATATCTTGTCGAGGGGGACTCGGCTGGTGGCTCCGCCAAACAAGGGCGAGATAGAAAGAACCAGGCCATTTTACCCTTAAGGGGAAAGGTGTTAAATGTTGAAAAGGCGAGATTTGACAAGATGTTACAAAATGACGAAATCAAGTTTATCGTCACAGCTCTCGGTGCAGGTATCGGTAAGGATGATTACGATCTCAGTAAGCTGAGGTATCATAAAGTAATTATCATGACTGATGCCGATGTTGATGGCTTACATATCCGGACACTTCTGTTAACTTTTTTCTTCAGGCAGATGAGGGAATTAGTTGAGAGGGGATATCTGTATATTGCTCAACCACCGCTTTTCAAGGTTAATAATCATAAACAGGAATTTTATATTTATGATGAAGGGAAACTAAAAGATTATATCCTGGAAAGTGGAGTGAATAAGATCCTTCTGTCCCTGGGTGAGGGAACAAATCCCCCACTGACGGGTAAAAAGCTTTTAGAACTTATTAAAAAAGCTGTCAAGGTCGAGACAATATTGGATAAATTCGAAAGAGAAGAAAAGGATAAAGATATTATAAGAATCCTGGCGGAGGATACGGCATTTGAGCTTGATGGATTTAAAGATGAGCAGACTATTGAATCAGTGGCTAAAAGGGTTGCTGTGACAATGGGGAATGGCCTGCTTGATTACACCGTGGAAGCAGATCAGGAACATGGTGGATATAAGCTGGCTTTTCGTACCAAAAGAGAGGGCAATATCACGGCTACTTGTGTTGATAAGGGTGTATTGAAAACACCGAAATTTCTGGAAATACAGGTTCTTTTAAGACAGAGCGATACTCTCACCAAAAGGCCGTTTATAGTTGTTACAAAAGATAATGGAGAGAAAAAAGAAAAAGAAACAGTTTATTTAAACACCGTCACAGATCTCATAGATTATGTGATTAATATAGGTAAAAAAGGATTATCCTTACAGCGATACAAGGGGCTTGGTGAGATGAATCCTGAGCAGTTATGGGAGACAACCATGAACCCCGAAAAGAGGACCCTCCTTCAGGTTAGGGTTGAAGATGCGGTGCTGGCTGATGAAATTTTTACCACTCTTATGGGGGATCAGGTCGAGCCGCGTAAAGATTTTATTTATAAAAACGCCCTATTTGCTTCAAATCTTGACGTATAACCCTCAATTATTAAATCTATATACAATGATGAATAAAGGATAACTTTATGGAGCAACAGCTTTATTACCAGAAGAGTGTGCCGGTCAATATTGAAGATGAAATGAAAAGATCCTACCTCGATTACGCAATGAGTGTCATTATTGGCCGAGCTATTCCCGATGTCAGAGATGGTATGAAACCGGTTCACAGAAGAGTGCTCTACGCCATGCATGAAATGGGGAACCGCTGGAATAAACCGTACAAAAAGTCGGCAAGGATTGTCGGGGATATAATCGGTAAATATCATCCCCATGGAGATGTGGCAGCCTATGACACTATGGTCAGAATGGCCCAGGTTTTTTCTATGAGATACCTGATGATTGACGGGCAGGGGAACTTTGGTTCTATAGATGGCGACCCTCCCGCAGCCATGAGATATACAGAAGTTAGAATGGGAAGGATTGCCGAGGAGCTGCTTACCGATCTGGAAAAAGAGACTGTAGATTTCGTGCCAAATTATGATGAATCGTTGCAGGAACCAACTGTTTTACCATCCAGGATACCGGTTATTCTATTAAATGGCAGCTCCGGCATAGCTGTTGGTATGGCCACCAATATTCCCCCCCACAATCTTTGTGAAGTTATTGACGGAACGATTGCGCTTATAAGAAACCCGGATATAACAGTAGAGGGATTGATGCATTATATCCATGGCCCGGATTTTCCCACCGCCGGCTTCATTAATGGGAAAGAAAACATTATCAAGGCGTATAAAACGGGGCGGGGAATTATCAGGATAAGGGCGAGGGCACTGATTGAGAAAAATGGGAGAAACGGGAAAGAGAGTATTATTGTAACCGAACTTCCCTATCAAGTTAATAAAGCTCATTTGGTAGAAAAAATTGCCGAACTTGTAAGGGGAAAAAAGTTGGTGGGTATTGCCGATTTAAGAGATGAATCGGACAGGGAAGGTATAAGGGTTGTTATTGATCTGAAGCGGGACGAGCATGCCGGGGTGATCCTTAATCAACTTTACAAATACACCCAGATGGAGACTACTTTTGGGATCATCATGTTAGCGATTGAACATGGTCAACCTGTGGTTTTTAATTTAAAGAGAATGCTCCAGAGTTTTATCGCTTTCAGAAAACAGGTGGTTACCAGGAGGACATCATTTGAACTGGCCAGAGCCAGGGAGAGAGCTCATATCCTTGAGGGGCTTATTACGGCTCTTACCTATATCAATCAGGTGATTGAAATCATTAAGAAGTCTAAAAGTCCTCAGGAGGCTGGTGTTGCGCTCTGTGAAACCTTTAATCTCAGTGAAACACAAGCCAAAGCGATTCTTGAGATGAGATTACAACGTTTGACCTCCCTGGAACAGGGGAAGATTAACGAGGAATACATTGGAATATCCGAGACGATTGTCAAGTTACAGGGTATCCTCGATGATCCACTTAAGGTTCTCGATGTTATCATAACGGAACTGGAGGAAAACAAGTTACGATACGGCGACGAGCGAAGGACGGAAATCGTTGTCAATCCCGACGATATTGATATTGAGGACATGATTGTCGAGGAAGATATGGTAGTTACAGTATCTCATTCGGGTTATATCAAGAGAAACCCGGTGAGTCTCTATAAGAGTCAGCGTCGTGGGGGACGTGGTAAGGTCGGCATGGGGACCAGAGAAGAGGATTTTGTGGAGAGGATATTTATTGCTTCTACCCATGACTATATCCTGATCTTTACAAAACAGGGGAGGCTATACTGGCTGAAGGTGCATCAGATTCCTCAGGCAGGCAGGGCGGCAAAGGGGAAGGCTATCGTTAACCTTATAAACACCGTGGAAGGGGAGCAAATTGCTACTATTGTCCCTGTCCGAGAGTTTACCGACGGTAAATCTCTGGTTATGGCGACAAAGAAAGGGGTTATCAAAAAAACTGCGCTTGGAGCTTATTCCAGGCCGAGGGCAGGAGGAATCATTGCTATTGGTATCGATGAAGGTGATGAACTCATTGGTGTTCAACTGTCCACGGGTAATCAGGATATTTTGCTCGGCACCAGCCAGGGAAAGGCTATCCGATTTAGAGAGACTGATGTTAGAGCTACCGGCAGAACTGCCAGAGGGGTCAAGGGTATCCGTCTGGGTGGTAACGATGTGGTTGTAGGAATGGAAATACTAATTGATGACAGTTCTATTCTTACTGTTTCTGAGCATGGTTTTGGTAAAAGGACGGTTGTGGAGGAATATAGACTACAGAGCAGGGGTGGCAAAGGAACTATCAACCTTAAAACAGTTTCTAAGGTGGGAGACGTTTCCGGTATTCTCCAGGTGTACGATCAAGAGGATGTTATCTTGCTCAGTAATACGGGTAAGATTATAAGGTTGAAAGTGGAAGAGGTGTCTCTTATCCACCGCGCTACCCAGGGTGTAAAACTGATTAATTTAGAACCTGGAGAAAGCTTGGTCGGCATTGCCAGGGCCGAGAGGGAGGTGGTATCGGAAGAGACTTTAGACGATTCGATAGGTTACACACAGAACACGCTCTTTACAGATGAGGTCTAAGTTATAAGTCTGCCTCTGTTCCGATTTTCTATTCGAATAGGGGGCAGGGTGAACCCGGGTGACTTTCAGTGAAATACAGGGTTTTTGACCATACGGCAGATTTAGGGGTGGAGATATATGGTAAAACCGTGAAGGAACTTTTTGTCAATGCTGCCTTTGCCGTCTTCGACCTTATGGTGGATCTGCAACATATCAAGACAACTGAGGTTCGGACGATCTGTATTGAGGGGGCAGACTGGGAGGACCTCTTAATAAACTATCTGCGAGAGGTGCTATATCTGTTCAATGGAGAAGCCCTTATCCTTGGCGAGTATGCAATTAAGGAAATAAGCCCTAATCGTCTGGCGGGAGAGGTGAGAGGAGAATCGTTTGAATCCGGAAGACACAGGATAAAAACGGAAATCAAGGCTGTCACCTATCACCAGGTATTAGTTAGAAAAGCTGCGGCAGGATGGATCGGAAGAGTAGTTTTCGATGTCTGAGATTAACCTAAAGAGAATAGATGAATATCGTTGGATGATTCCTCCGGTCGGAGGGATGAAGGTCCCTGGTATCATTTATTCAAGTGAAGAGCTTATCCGGCAAATGGGTCCAGATGAAAGCCCACAACAAGTAGCAAATGTAGCGCATCTGCCGGGCATTACTAAATATTCCCTGGCTATGCCTGATATGCACTGGGGTTATGGATTTCCCATTGGCGGTGTCGCAGCTTTCAGCATGGAAGAGGGGGTGGTATCTCCGGGTGGGGTAGGCTATGACATCAACTGTGGTTGCCGGCTTATGACAACCAGGCTTAGTCTTGCCGATATACAGGATTTTCTTAAGGAACTGGTGGGCGCTCTGTTTATGGATATTCCCTCTGGCGTCGGATCCAAAGGCGCACTTAAGCTTTCCGAAAGGGAGGAAAAGAAAGTTCTGGAAGACGGAGCAAAATGGGCTGTTCAGCATGGGTATGGCACGCCTGATGATCTGGAGGCAACGGAAGACCGCGGGCGGATGGTAGGGGCCGACCCGGAAAAGGTCAGTAAAAGGGCGATGGAGAGGGGGAAAGAGCAGCTCGGCACTCTCGGTTCAGGGAATCATTTTCTCGAGATCGAGGTTGTGGAACAGGTATTCGACAAGAGCGTTGCTGCAGCCTTCGGACTTGAAAAGGACCAGATTGCGGTTTTGATTCACAGCGGTTCCCGCGGTCTCGGCTATCAGATCTGTGATGATTACCTGGCCAGGATGGTAAAGCATATAGGTGAGTTGGGGATCCCCCTGCCGGACAGGCAATTAGCCTGTGCCTATCTGAATTCAGATCCGGGCAGGGATTATCTTTCCGCCATGGCCTGTGCTGCCAATTATGCCTGGGCTAACAGGCAGGTGTTGATGCACCGGACAAGAGAAATATTTGCGAGGGTCCTCCATAGAGGCCCCCGTGAAATCGGGGTTCGTTTGCTCTACGATGTCTGTCATAATATTGCAAAGATCGAACAGTTTCCTGTAGGCGAAAAACAGGTAAAGCTTTGTGTTCACCGGAAGGGCGCTACACGGGCTTTTCCTCCTGGTCACTCATCGTTGCCCGCCCGTTATGCCAAAGTGGGACAACCTGTCTTAATCCCTGGAGACATGGGGACGGGTTCTTACGTGCTGGTCGGCACTGAGAAAGCCTTCAAGGATACCTTCGGAAGTACCTGCCATGGCGCAGGAAGAGTCATGAGCCGTCACAAGGCTACAAAGGCAAGCAGCGGCCGATCCATTGCAAAAGAGATGGCGGCAAAGGGTATCATCGTCATGGCCGGCGGTAAAGGAACACTGCGGGAGGAGATGCCGGAAGCCTATAAAAATTTAGATCAGGTTGTCCACGTGGTACATGAAGCGGGTATATCTACTAAGGTGGCAAAGCTGCGTTCCCTGGGCTGTATCAAGGGTTAGAGGGGTGTGTATCCATTGCAAGGATGAAGCTGACAATCAATACCAAGCTGCTTGTAAGTTATCTGGCCATGGCGCTGTTAACCGTGGTGGCAAGTACCTATGCCTTTATAAGTCTGCAGAATCTCAATAAGTTGTCCTATACCATCATCAATCATGATTTTGTTATCCTTGATATTAGCAAAAAAATGGTAGATGTTCTTCTTGCCCAGGAAAGTGCCGAGAAGAGGTATCTTATTCTCAAAGACCTACCTCTTGCTACGATATTTTGGACGCGAAGCGGGGAATTTAATGAAAACTTGAAAAGGCTGAAAAAAAATAAGATTGCCGGCCTGAATCAGACACTAGCCCGGGTATTATTGCTGCATGAACGATATGATAGTCTTTTTTCCCGGGAAATAGCGCTGGTGAAGGAAAATCTTGTCGAGGAAGCAAATATATTATCGGACAGGGATGGTAAAAAAAACATAGACGCTATCGCCTCGTGCCTGCACACCATTGAGAGGACGGCTCAAAATAACATTGATGCCCGGATGAACCTGATTAAGGCGCAGAGCGTTGCAGCATCCAAGATAACGATTATTCTCAGTTCGGTAAGCCTGATCGTAGGTTTTGCTCTTACCCTGATCATCACCTATAATATTGCCAGACCCCTCAAGAAGTTAGAAAGGGCAGCAGCTCTTATTGCGGAAGGGCAGTTTGATCATAGCTTCAACATGAACCGCCCGGACGCAATTGGCAGCCTGGCTCGCGGTTTTCTTGTGATGGCTGAACGCCTTAAAGCGTTCGAGGTCCTAAATCTTGACGCGAGTCCTTTGACCGGTCTTCCCGGTAATATAGCGATCGAGCGAGAGCTTGCAAGACGGCTGGCAGAAAAAAAAATGTTTTCCCTCTGTCATGTGGATCTGGATAATTTTAAACCTTTTGCCGATAAATATGGGTATGCATGGGGTAGTGAGGTCATCAAGGAAGTGGCCGATATCATGACAAGCCATCGTCAGGACACGATCGACACATTCATCGGGCACATTGGTGGAGATGATTTTGTCATTATTTCTGAACCCGAACGGGCAGAATACCTGAGCAGGCAGCTCGTAGCTGATTTTGAGCACCGTATTTTAAAATTTTACAGGAAAGAAGACAGGCTGAGCGGATTTATCGTGGGGAAAGACAGAAGGGGTAACCAACAAAAATATCCCCTAATTACCGTAACCGTTGCCATCGTGACAGACGACGGGACCAGTTTCCAAAGCTCTCTCAAAATGGCTATGGCGGCTGCAAAGTTAAAAGAGTATGCGAAGACATTACCCGGCAGCAACTATGTTAAACAGGAAGACGTAGATAGAGAAACCGGAGACACTTAATATGAAGCGACTTCAGAATATTGTTGCCATTTGGCTGTTTGTTATTTCATTGGGGGCTTGTACCCACACTTCCCCCCTCCCCGACAACAGAGTATATCCTCCGGTAGGAGAGAAAGCCGTAATACAAAAAACGGAAACAGCCCTCTTTAATGAAGGGCTGTTTTATTTAGGAAGTCCTGATCATGAAGCGGACTATACGAAGGCTATAGCGGCATTTGATGCGTTGCTGAAGATGCATCCTGAGAGTGAACGGCGTAGTTTGGTGGAGGTTTTGCTTCGTTTTATTGATGAAACGCAATTATGTAAGGCGAAAAATGTCTCCGATCAGCAACTGATTGAAAAGGCCGATGCTGACAGAGAAAAGCTCCGTGAGGCAAATGAGCAGTTCAAAAAGGAGCTTCGGTCGCTGGGCGATAAGTCTCAGGCGGAGATGGCGAAGCTTCGTGAGGAGAACGAGCAACTGAAGAAAGATATCCAGCTCTTAAAAAACCTGGAGATTCAGTTGGACACGAGAGAAAAGAGGCTCCGGTAAGCATTATTGCGATCAATGTTCCACATCACTCCCGATTACAAGGGGCAGCCCACATTTACCACAGAACGGTCGGTTATTGAGTCTATTTTCTAATATCCGGTTCTTTGTTCCGCAACTTAAACATTTGATAATTATATCATCAAGAGGAGCCCTGCATCTACCGCACGTAGGTTCGTCGTGTAACCTGTCCCTTGGTATCCTGTTTTTTGTGCCACAATAAAGGCACCTTATGATAATCAGTTGATCCTGCATCATTGCAAGTCCCCTTTATTTCGTTCAGACCCCATCGCTCTCATGCACATTCACGGCACAAATCGTATCAGTTACAACATATATAATCTTATTCAGGAAGTCTTTGACGGTATTCAGGGCAGCGGCAGTGAACAAAGTTTATAATTAAAAGAGGGCGATCTCCATAGCTCTTACAGGGCAGGCTTTTACACAGAATTCGCATCCGGTGCACTTTTCCGGATCAAAGAAGACTTTCATGGAGGGCCGTTCCAAGGACAGGGCATCTGTTGGACAGAAGGCCGAACAGGCGCCACACTGCACACATTTTTCCGGATTCTGGCGGACACTTTTAGAAAGCGGCTCGACCTTGAGACCCTTTTCTTTTAAAAAGCGTATCCCCTGGTCAAAGTTTTCTTTTAAACCGCTCAGCTCGAGTACCATCATCCCTTCTCGGCGGGGGAATATCCTTGCCTTGAGGATATTGAACACAAGGTCATACTTCTTTACCAGTTGATATACGAGGGGTTGTTCCACAATATCTGGTGAATAGCGTATTACTACTTTTTTTGAGTACATTTCTCTACAAACTTTCCGGTTATTTTTCAAATAATAAGGACATGTTGTGTTCTTGTCAAGAAATTAGTTCCAGTCGAATTACCTCAAATTAAACGTTCCCCATTTGGGAGGTTTCCTTGATTGACCCGGGACGGTAGATGTGTTAAGGCAAGACCTGTAAGGCCGAAGTTGATGCCGGTTATTTCTCCATCTTTTGTCGAGGAGGCATTTATGATTGATCTGCATACCCATTCAATCTTCAGTGATGGAGGTTTGATCCCCTCGGAGCTGGTCAGAAGGGCGAAGGTTACAGGGTATCGTGTTATTGCTATAACCGACCACGGGGATCACTCTAATGTGGATTTTATTATTCCCCGGATGGTGAAAGTCTGTCAAAAGATAGCAGCTGCGTACGATATTATGGTGATCCCGGGTATAGAGTTGACTCATGTGCCGCCTTCCTT
>JBAZOY010000018.1:0-39623 GCA_041648505.1 Syntrophales bacterium
ATGTACAGTGATGGAGAAATCCTAACACAAACATGCAATATTGTCAAGCAATATCAATCATTTATATTATTTTCTTGAAACTCTGAGCTGCAATGATACAATGACTCAAGGCTTTTTCAACAGCCCCTGTGTCCCCGAATTCTAAAGCTCTTGGCTCTGTGTCGTTCTGCTTGATAAATAAAATGCATCTTATGAAACGTTAACTAAAACCCGAGCCGGATGTCTATATTTATATGTTGTATTTTAATCGGAAATGTGTGTATATTATTAGATTAGCAGGGATATGGACCCAGCAACAGGAAAAGCCGCACTAAAAAATATTTTATAAAGGGATAACACTATGTACAGACCGCAAATAAAAGTTACTGATTGTTCAATTCGGGACGGTGGACTGATGAACAATCATCAGTTCAGTCTTGAATTTGTTAGAAAAGTCTATAAGGCCCTTTCAGATGCCCATGTGGATTACATTGAACTGGGCTATAGAAACTCCAGGAAAATGTTTTCACCAGAGGAATACGGGCCGTGGAAGTTCTGCGAAGATGAAGATATTTTGAGCGTGATCGACGGGATTGAATCCAACGCCAAGATTGCTGTTATGGCTGACGTGGGACGGGTAGATATGGATGACATTAAACCGGCGTCGGAAAGTCCTGTTGATATGATCCGTACCGCAGTGTATGTCAAGGATATCGACAAGGCAATCTATATGTCTAATGAATTCCATGATAAGGGGTACGAGACATCGATCAATATCATGGCAATTTCCAGAGATCAGGGGCCGGAACTGGATGAAGCGATAAACCAGATAGAAAAAGAATGCAAGTGCGATGTTGTATACCTTGTGGACAGTTTCGGATCTCTCTATCAGGAGAACATTCAGCATCTCATGGAGAGATTTAAAAAGGTTATAAAATCAAAAGAGTTAGGATTTCACGGGCACAATAACCAGCAACTTGCCTTCAGCAATACAATTGAAGCCATTATTCAGGATGCAAATAGATTGGACGGCACGATCTTTGGAATTGGTCGAGCTGCGGGAAACTGTCACTTGGAATTACTGCTGGGCTTTTTAAAGAACCCCAAATATAACCTCAGTCCGATACTGGATCTGATTGCAAAAGAGTTTCTTCTTTTGAAGAACGATATAGAATGGGGCTATACCATCCCTTATGCCATTACCGGCATGAGAAATGAGCATCCCAGGTCTGCCATGGCACTCCGCAAGAGTGAAGACAAGGATAACTATTCGCAATTCTATGAAAAATTGATAAATTCAAAAATGGATTAACCCGACTGAACGCGAATGTGGGGCAGGTTTTAATGGGCGACAAGGCGCGATCATGATGATGAATATTAAGGAGTTTAAAAAACTCCCTTTATTGGGTATATTGCGCGGGATAGAAGATGCTATTGTAGAGCCCCTTGTTGAAACAATTGTTTTGTCAGGTCTCAAGACAATTGAGATCACCATGAACAGCTATCGAGCAACAAGCCTGATTCAACAGGTGGTCGATGTTGCAGATGGCCGCCTGTCTGTTGGTGCAGGTACTGTTTTGACGATGAAAGACTTACAAGACGCACTGGATGCCGGGGCGGGTTTTATTGTCATGCCTGTCCTGGTTTTGGATGTTGTCGAATACTGCGCAAAAAACAACATTCCCATTTTTCCGGGGGCCTTGACACCCAAGGAGATATATAATGCATGGGTTGCCGGGGCAACGATGGTCAAGGTCTTTCCTGCAGGGTGCTTCGGTCCTCAATATTTCAGAGAAGTAAAAGGTCCGTTTAACGATATTGAACTCCTTGCCTGCGGTGGCGTAAATGCGGACACCATAGAGATGTTCTTTGCCTGTCAGGTATCTGCTGCCGCATTCGGCGGTAGTGTGTTCAAGAAGGAGTGGCTCAAAAACGGCGATTTTTCAAATATCAGAAAAGCAATCGAAACACTTATTTCTAAAATTCCAACCAACGTTCTCTCTTGATATCTTCTTCATGACACCTTCAGTCCCATGCTTGCTTAAACCTGCGACTGCGAAATCTGTTTTATTGCCAAGGATCTAAACAATGTTCGTTAACGATGAGATCCTGATCAGTTATAAAAAAATGCCCCCCATTTTCATCATAATCTCTCAATGTTAAATTTACAGTCTTTTCCTTGAGTCTGTCGGCTGAGTTCTGTAAAATGTTACCTCTTTCGAGCAGCCACTTCCATTTCCATCTTCTTTATTGTAATCAGGATAGCTGTAAGGGCGGCCTGCGTCATTCCCGGCATCCTTTCTGCCTGCCCGATGGTGGCAGGTTCTAATCTGGTTAATTTTACCTTCAATTCGGTAGAAAGCCCCGGGATGGAGGAATAATCCATACAGTTAGGGATTTTTTTCCCCTCCATTTCTTTCATCTTTTCAACTGCCTCGATCTGCCGTTTTATGTATCCCTCATACTTGGTCTCGATCTCGACCTGTTTTTTGATCATTCGATCCGGTATTGCTTCCCATCCGGCAAAAGCTTCCAAGTCATCATATAATATCTCGTTCCGTTTGAGAAGCTGATGCAATGTTGTAGGATTTTTAATCGGTTTGGACGCCATACCGGTAAGAATCGCGTTTACATCTGCACGGGGGTAGACCTTTACGGAAGAGAGTTTCCTGAGCCCATCTTCCACCTGTCGGACCTTCTCCTTTAGATGTTCATGATCTTCCTGCGAGATTAAACCCAGGTCATGTCCTTTACCCATCAGGCGGACAGCAGCATTATCCTCCCTCAGGATGAGCCTGTATTCAGCCCTGGATGTGAACATCCGATAGGGTTCATCAACCCCCCTGATTACGAGGTCATCGATCATAACCCCCATGTAGGCATCAGACCGGCCGAGAATAAAGGGTGGTCTTTTTTGTACCGCCAGCGCGGCGTTAATACCGGCCCACATTCCCTGCGCGGCAGCCTCCTCATATCCGGAAGTCCCGTTAATCTGTCCGGCAAGATAAAGACCGGTGAAGGATTTGGTTTCGAGGGTCTGTTTGAGTTGTGTTGGTTGTACAAAGTCATATTCAATGGCATAGGCCGGGCGCATGATTTCAGCCTGTTCAAGGCCGGGAATGCTATGGACGAGTTTTTCCTGAAGTGCGGGTGACATGCTGTTTCCCAGGCCTTTGGCGTAAATCTCTTCAGTATCGAGGCCTTCAAACTCCAGCACCACCGGATGTTTTTCTTTGTCGGTGAAGCGCATCACCTTATCTTCGAGGGAAGGACAATAACGGGCGCCAATTCCCCTGATGATGCCCGAGTAGAGAGGCGACTGTTCAATATTATCTCTGATGAGACAATGTGTTTCCTGCGTTGTATAACTGAAATACGAAGGGAGTCTCTCTTCACGGAGTTTTTCCGTGGTAAAAGAAAAGGGCTGCGGGTCGGGATCACTGTCCTGACGCTCAAGAATTGAAAAGTCAATAGATGACGCCCTTAATCTTGGCGGGGTTCCCGTCTTCATCCTTCCCATTTCAAAACCCAGTTGTTTAAGGCAGGTTGCCAGTCGAATTGAGGCAATTTCACCTGCCCGTCCCGCCGGATAATGGGCAGTACCGATGTGGATCAATCCATTCAGAAACGTCCCTGTAGTAATGATTATGGTCTTACCGCCGTAGAAGAAACCTGTATTGTCCTCTATACCGATCACTCTGCTTCCCTCGACTACCAGACGATCTACGAGGGCCTGCCGGAGATGAAGGTTTTTTTCTTTTTCCAGAATGACCTTCATCGCGAGTCTGTAAAGCTGTTTGTCACACTGGAACCGCGTGGATTGGACAGCTGGTCCCTTAGATGCATTCAGCAGACGGAAGTGAACGGCTGTTTTATCGGCAATCTTTCCCATCTCACCGCCCAAGGCATCGATTTCCTTGACGAGTTGACCCTTGGCCAAGCCACCTATCGCCGGATTGCACGACATAAGGGCGATAGAATCCAGATTGATATTAAAGAGAAGTGTGGTACATCCCATCCTTGCCGTGGCCAGAGCCGCTTCACAACCGGCATGACCTCCGCCCACCACGATAACATCGTAGTCTTTATGCGAGCCCACAAAAATCCTTTATTGTATAAATTTCAACTTCCAGTTATAAAATTGAAACTGGTAAGCCGTAGCAAGAAATTCATCGTTATCTTTATCTGAATCGTATTGTTAGTGCCACGATTTTCCTGTCATGCATTCTGAAACAATATTGCCGCCTTGTCAAAAATATTTTTTTAGACCAAAAGGGACAATATAAGGAAAACCTTTCTTAATAAGCGTTTAGATTCTTACACATTTAATCTGAAAATTTATCTCTGACTATATCCGCTTTCACCGTGCTGACTAAGGTCAAGACCATCGGACTCCTCCTCCTCGCTTACCCTTAAACCAAAGGTCCAATCAAGTATCTTTAATATGGCAAATGTAACAAAAAATGAATAAAACCAGGCAGCGCCAACTCCGATCAACTGGTCCCATAAAAGCGATGGATTGCCGAACAATAACCCGTTATTCCCCGCACTATTTATAGCCTTTGAAGCGAAGAACCCCGTTGCTATAGCTCCCCATGTACCGCCTACACCATGAATACCAACTACATCAAGCGAATCATCATATCCAAACTTTGTCTTAAGATTTACGGCTGTATAGCATATAACTCCTACAGTAAGCCCGATAATCAGGGCAGACATAGGACCGACAAAGCCCGATGCAGGTGTGATTGCCACAAGTCCTGCAACTGCACCCGATGCTGCTCCAAGAACTGTCGGTTTGCTTCGGTGTACCCATTCGGCTATCATCCATGAAAGCACTCCTCCTGCAGCTGCAATATGTGTAACAACAAAGGCGGAGGTTGCTAATGCCCCGGATGCAACAGCACTTCCCGCATTAAAACCAAACCAGCCAAACCACAAAAGTGCAGCGCCCAGAAGAGTCATGGTAAGGTCATGAGGAGCCATATTTTCAACCCCGTGACCTTTCCTTTTGCCAACAACAACGACCGCAGCAAGGGCGGAAACTCCGGAGCTTACATGTACTACTAACCCTCCTGCAAAATCAAGGGCGCCAAGCTCTCTTATCCAGCCCCCGACTCCCCATACCCAGTGTGCCATTGGGAAATATACAAATGTTGCCCATAATACAAGGAATACGAGGTAGCTTTTGAACTTGAACCTCTCAGCGAATGCGCCTGTTATCAAAGCAGGTGTAATCACAGCAAACATCATCTGGAATATCATGAACGCCTGGTGAGGTATGGTCGCTGCGTAATCAGGATTAGGCTCAAGTCCCACACCCTTAAGTCCCACCCAGTCGAGATTGCCTATTATATGTCCGACATCAGGGCCGAATGAAAGGCTGTATCCGTAAAGAACCCAGAGAACAGTCATCACACCGAGGGCTATAAAACTCTGCATGATGGTGCCGAGGACATTCTTTCGTCTGACCATACCCCCGTAAAAAAGTGCAAGTCCGGGTGTCATCAACATAACAAGGGCGGTAGAGATCAAAACCCATGTAGTATCTCCTTTATCTATTGCGGATGGTGCAGCATGGGCAAGATCTGTCATAAAAAATAAACAAAATAAAAATGGTAATGCTGTTAATTTTATTTTCATCTTGATACCTCCGTTTTCTTCTTAAAGGCAAAAACTGTGGCTGATAATGTTTGTCCATGAAATTACAATTATAGTGCTTATAAAGCCAAAATCATGCCAGGACGAAAGTGCTTGATTTTAAAAGATAATCTCAAAAACAAATGTTACGTTTTCGTTTTGTTATCGTACCTTTATGACAAAGTTGTATTCTTTACAAGATAGACTGTTACTTGGAGCGGCGAGATCATGACTTTGAGAAGAAAATGAGAAAGGAAGTCAAACTTAAAAAATGGGGTAAGAGAAATCTTTAGCCGTTCACCAATGAGGCATTAAGTAAGATAAACGGTTCAAATAAATAATATAGAATTTTTGCTGAAATTATGTAATACTTTTTTGAAATAACGATTATACATTTAAAAGGTATTGACAATGATAAAACAATTTTCCTTCACAGGCGCAAAAAAGATTATTTTTGGAAGTGGGTCATTTGATACACTGGGAGAGCATATTAAGGAACTGAAGGGTGCCCGTCCCATGATTGTTCTTGACAGAAATCTCGCTGCGACAGGCTTCAGAAGTAAGATTTCTGCTCTTCTCGAAAAAGCAAAGTATGAATGCACCTTTTTTGATAAGGTGGAGGCAGAACCACCGCTGGAGCTGGCTGATGAAGGCGCCGCGGTTGCCCTGGAAGGGCAATGTGATGTTGTGGTAGGTGTCGGTGGAGGGAGCGCCATGGATGTTGCTAAGGCCATCGCCGTTCTGTCGGCAAACAGGGGGGAAGCCGTAGATTATTTTGGATTAAACAATGTACCCGGTCCCGGCCTGCCGACAATTATGGTTCCTACAACGGCCGGAACGGGGAGCGAAGTAACATTTACGGCTGTGTTTGTGCGGCGTAACCTGGAGAAAAAGGAGGGGATGAACAGTCCTTATCTGTATCCTGATCTGGCCATTCTCGACCCCCTCCTTACTGTAACTCTCCCCCCATATACAACGGCTACAACAGGGATTGATGCCCTCTGTCACGCTATCGAGTCATATACATCGATCAATGCCTCTCCTATGAGTGAGCTGTTTTCCCTGGAGGCAATCAGGTTAATTGCCTTCAACTTGAAAACATCTGTCCATGATGGGAGCAATGTCCCGGCGAGAGAACAAATGCTTCTGGGAAGCCTCTACGCTGGCCTTGGTCTGGCCAACGCTGGTGTCACTGCCGTTCATTCACTTTCCTATCCTCTCGGTGGTAAATACGCTGTACCCCATGGTCTCGCCAATACCGTCATGCTGCCTTCCGTACTGATGTTCAATCTTCCGGCTGCTATGGAAAAATTCGCCGTTATGGCACGGGCAATGGGAAAAGCGGTGGATAACTTGTCCCTTCCTGAAGCAGCTTCTCTAACCGTGGAAGCTGTGGAAACACTTATTAAAAATTCAGGTATATCTGCAACACTGAAAGATCTTAATGTTCCTGAGCGTGACTTTCCTGAATTGGCTAAGGCTGCCATGACCGTTACAAGGCCCTTAGAGAATAATCCACGTAAAGTCACCATAGAAGACGCCGTAGAAATATACAAACAGGCTTGTGTCACGGGGCTGTACGCAAAATAAAAACACCCTTTTCCCAATGGCGGGGACGGGATACAGTCCAGGAAGAACGTTCCTGGAAAATAAAATTAATAAGAAGAAAATCGGGCTTGTAAAATTGGTCGGCTAATGATGATAAAAAACATATCATCTTCTGAAGAATTAAGTGAAGAGTTAAAGCACGTCAGTTTAGATCTCAAAGCCATCCGGGAAGCAGGGGGCATTGCCTTAAATGATGTGTCCCAAATTACCAGGATAAACCCCTTTTATATTGAAGCTATTGAAAACGAAGATTTTCATTTACTTCCTCCGCCTGTCTATACAAAGGCTTTTATCAAAAATTATGCCCGGATCATAAATATCGACAGCAAGAAGGTACTGGACCGTTACGAAAGATATCTTGAAATAGCTGAAGCCTCTGATAACAAAGAAGAACTCCTGAAATCAAGTGGAATCATCAAAGGCCATAGTAAAAAACTTTTCCTAAGTTTGCTGACCATCGCTATGGCTGGTATTGTCATTGTTCCCATATACTTATCTTATAATAATAAGAGTGGATTAGAAGCCCCCTACAGTCAGGTGGTGACGACTATATCGCCAACAGCTGATGTAAAACCTGTCGATGCAGCCAAACGGCAGGAGGGGAGCGGAAATGACATTCAAGCAAATGCAGAAAAATCAAATCATCTAAGCATAGAAGCCACGGAGTTAACCTGGTTACGGATCAGGGAAGGACAAAATTCACCTTATGAGATTTTGCTACGGGCAGGCGAGAAGATTGAACGTATTGCTCCTTTCTTTGTCATCGATGTGGGCAATGCAGGAGGAATAAAAGTCGATTTTCAGGGCACTCCCATGGCACGTTTGGGAGAATCAGGTCAGGTTGTCCATTTGAGGTTTCCTTAAGCCGGGCAAAAGAGGAGTGTAAGGTTTTTAACTCTTCTTTCATCTCCTATGGTAAAATCTGTCAAGGTAGTCTCAACAACAATTGAGGAGGTCATAAAAACATGTTCGGAAGTTTAGGTATGCCTGAATTGCTGGTTATCCTGGTAATTATTCTAATCATTTTCGGAGCAGGGAAGCTGCCGGAGATTGGCGGTGCCATCGGTAAAGGCATTAAGAATTTTAAGAAAGCCACCCATGAAACGGACGAGACAAATGCGACAACAGAAGCCAAAAAAATCGAACCAGAATAGAGCCGTGATTTATGTGTCTTATTCTATATTCTGACCATTGCTAAAAGGGAACATCGTCTTCAGGTAAGGGGTCTAAACCGGAAGGCGAGAGGAAAGAATCTTCTGCTGCCGTATCGGGCACCTTAGTCTGCCCTTTCGGTTCCAACATCTGCATATTCGTGGCAATGATCTCCGTTGTAAAATGTTTGATGTTATCTTTGTCTTCCCATGCTCGTGTCTGGATCCTTCCCTCAACGAAGACTAATCTTCCTTTCGCAAGATAGTTGCTGCATATTTCCGCCAGCTTTCCGAAGGTTACCACCCGGTGCCATTCTGTCCGCTGTCCCTTTTCACCGGTCTTGCTTTTCCACTGTTCGTCCGTTGCCAATCTGAAGTTGGTTACCATTGCCCCATCCGGGGTATATCTGGTATCAGGATCAGCGCCCAGCCTGCCTATCAAGATAACTTTGTTTGCCATATTTCCTCCTCTCCTCTGAATTCCATAAATCTGACAAAAACATTACACAACTTCCATATATTTCACAATATAATTATTGAGGCATTTGATCAACTACCTCCGATTAAATCATGCTTGACTAATCCAGAAAAAAAATATAGTCAAGCACATTCATAGAGTTTTTTGTCCCTTCCGGGGAACAAATTGAGGGGTAAGTGTTTTATGGAAGAAAATGAGCTTCTAAAGAGGCGTATGGAGAAAATGGAATCTCTGAAGACCGACGGCATCGATTTATATCCCAATGGTGTGCGGGTCGGGGATACGTCGGAATCCATTTTGCACAGATTTGCCAAGATGGATCATGATGCTATTGCCGTGGTTAATGAAAAATTTACCCTGGCCGGAAGGTTGATGGCCGTAAGAAACTTCGGCAAGGCTGCATTTATTAATATTCAGGACAGAAAGGGGCGTATTCAGGGCTATGTCAATAAAGGCATTCTCGGTGATAACGCCTTCTCTCTCTTTAAAAGGCTTGATGTTGGAGATATCATTTTCATCTCAGGAGGGGTTTTCAAGACAAAGAGCGGTGAATTAACGATAGAAATAGATGAACTTCGTCTCTTATCGAAAGCCGTCAGACCGTTGCCGGAGAAATGGCATGGCCTTGCAGATGTCGAAATAAGATACCGGCAAAGGTATCTTGATCTGATTGCCAATCCTAAGGTGAAAGAAGTATTTTACAAGCGTAGCCGCATAATTCAGCTTCTCCGCCGATTTATGGAAGAGCGTGATTTTCTCGAGGTGGAAACCCCCATGATGCAGGCCAAGGCCGGCGGTGCCATAGCGCGTCCCTTTAAAACGCACCATAATGCCCTCGGAATGGACTTTTATCTGCGAATCGCACCGGAATTGTATTTGAAGCGTCTGATTACAGGGGGGCTGGAACGGGTCTATGAAATAAATAGAAATTTCAGGAATGAAGGTATCTCTACCTTCCACAATCCCGAATTTACTATGATGGAGTTCTATCAGGCTTATGCAACTTACGAGGACATGATGGTCATGACAGAGGAAATGCTTACCTTTCTCGCTCATGAAATCTTTGGTTCTCTGAATTTTCAATACCAGGGTACAGAAATCGATCTGACACCGCCCTGGCCGCGCATATCTGTGAAGGAAGCGATTATCCAATACTGCAAGGTTGATCCACACGTCCTTGAAGATTCCCATAAAGCACTTGTTTGTGCAAGGGAGATGGGATTACCCGTTGTGGACGGTGAACCTCTGGGTAAGATAATAATGACTATATTTGAAAACACGGTGGAAGAAAAACTTATTCAACCTCATTTCGTCACGCATTATCCCGCCGACGTATCGCCCCTGGCGAGAAGAAGTGCCGACAATCCCGCTTTTACGGATCGCTTTGAATTATTCATTTATGGCAGGGAGCTTGCCAATGCCTTTTCTGAGTTGAACGATCCTGTAGACCAGCGGGAACGTTTTCTGGCACAGCTCAGGGAGAGGGAGGCAGGAGATGAAGAGGCACATGAAATGGACGAGGACTATATTAAAGTCCTTGAGTATGGAATGCCTCCAACAGCAGGAGAGGGAATCGGCATCGACAGGCTGATCATGTTCTTTACGGATTGCCCTTCCATCAGAGATGTTATCCTCTTCCCTCTTATGAAGATAAGAGAAACGTAACTATCCATTAGGATCTTCACCTTTATGTCTTTTGAACTTTTTATCAGTCTTCGATATTTAAGGGCCGGAAAGAAGCGGGTCTTTGTTTCCATTATCACCTTTATTTCGATGATCGGGATTTTTCTTGGCGTTGCCGCCCTGATCATCGTCCTTGCAGTAATGAACGGTTTTGAAACCGATCTCAGGGATAAGATATTGGGGATCAATTCCCATATCGTACTGATGAAACATAGCGGAATAATGATGGATTATCGCAAGATAATGAAAGATTGCGCTGGTGTGGATGGTGTCGTTGCCGCCACCCCCTTCATATACAGCCAGGCAATGTTAAAAAACGGAGAGAATGTCAGTGGTGTGGTAATAAAGGGGCTGGCAACAGAGGAAGGTGCCTTTAAAGTCATTAATCTGGGGAGAATAGAGGAGGGAAGCATTGACTATCTTTCGGGGGAAAAACGAAGTAAACTCATGCTTGATAAGGATCTGGCCAATCTCTCCGGCATTGTCATTGGAAAAGAATTGGCGAAAAATTTAGGCATCCTTCTCTTTGATACGGTTAACTTGTTAACCCCTATGGGAGTCCCTACTCCGCTGGGGATTGTGCCCCGCATGAAGAAGTTTCTCGTAGTTGGAATTTTTGATTCCGGCTTCTACGAATACGACTCCACAATGGCCTGCCTCTCTCTCAAGGACTGCCAGGAATTCCTGAACATGGACGATGCAGTTACCGGGATTGAGATCAGAGTCAACGATATCTATAAAGCCGATGTCATTGCCGGAGCTCTAAAAGAGAAAATTGGGTACCCTTACTGGGTTAGAAACTGGATGGAGATGAATAAAAATCTCTTCTCTGCTTTAAGACTGGAAAAGCGGGCCATGTTTATCATACTCAGTCTCATCGTCGTGGTTGCAGCTTTTAATATTATAAGTACCCTGATCATGGTGGTAATGGAAAAAAACAGGGAAATCGCCATGCTGAAATCTATGGGAACTACATCAAAAAGCATCATGAAGATCTTTATCTTCCAAGGACTGACTATTGGCACCATCGGTACTTTGCTCGGCTGTATGGGGGGGCTTGCTGTCGCATTGAATATAGGAAAACTGGCTCACTTTATTGAAAATTTATTCAAATTTAAGATACTGCCGTCGGATATTTATTATTTAAGCGAACTCCCATCCCGGGTCAACTACGGCGATGTTTCTATTATCGTCATAGGAACAATGCTGATATGTTTCCTGTCAACGATCTATCCCTCATGGAGGGCCTCCAGATTAGACCCAGCCGAGGCTCTCAGGTACGAATGAACGGTAACTACTAAGGAGACAGAATCCAGAAGTCAGGAGTCAGAATATAGAATGAAAAGACAAGCGGGGAACATGCAGTACTTCTATTTGGTATTCTGGCTCCTGGCTCCTGTATCCTGACTTCTGAATTCCGAGTCCTGAGTTAACACGATGATAACACTGGAAAACTTAAGTAAAACATTTTTTAAGGACGGCAATAGGATAGAGGTTTTAAAAGGATTGAATCTCCATATTGCACGGGGGGAATCTATAGCTATCTGTGGTGTTTCCGGTGTAGGGAAAAGTACGCTGCTCCATATTATGGGAACCATTGATCGCCCTACCTCCGGTGCTCTGCTCTACGATAATGTGGATGTCTTTACCTGGCAGGAGAAAGAACTGGCAGTGTTCCGAAACAGAAAAATCGGCTTTGTGTTTCAATTCCACAACCTCCTTCCCGAGTTCAGCAGTCTGGAAAATACGATGATGCCTGCTCTGATCAATGGTTTATCAAAGCGGGAGGCAAGGGAGAAGGCAGAAGGTATCTTGCGTGAGTTGGGGCTCAGTGATAGAATAACCCACCGTCCTGGAGAGCTCTCCGGAGGGGAGCAACAGCGGGTTGCCATAGCCAGGGCACTCATTATGGAACCGGAAATACTCTTGGCTGATGAACCCATAGGAAGTCTTGACACAGAGACGGGAAAGAAGATAGAAGATATAATGATGGAACTAAACAGAAACAAACATATTACACTGGTCGTGGTGACCCACAACAAATCATTGGCAGAAAGAATGTCTCGAAGCATAGGCCTTCGAGATGGAAGGATTATTAGCGATGAATAGAAAGAATATTATCTTACTACGTGCGTTATTCTTATTAACTTTTCTGCTATTCTCAGCTTCCCGAGATGTGTTTGCAGAGGATGTTAAAAAAATTGCCCTCTTTCCCTTTGATATACATAGCAAGGCTAATGCCGCCAATCTTAGATCAGCAATCCATAAGGGGATCGCTTCCGAGTTGGATAAATTGAAATTTATTCAGCTTATCGAACCGGAGATCATCTCCAGGGCTATAGAGGGAAGACATATCGACGAAAAACTTGCCATTACTGCGGGGAAAGATACAGGTGCAGCATTTGTCATTATGGGCTCCCTCTCTGAGTTCGGAGAAGTGATCAGTGTGGATGCGATGGTCATAGATATCAGGCAGGGAAAGACTCTATCCCCTATTTTTGCCCAGGGTAAAGGGCTGGAGAGTATCGGTACTATTTCAACGCAACTGACAACAGAGATTATACTCAGAGTAGCGGCAGAACAAAGGATAGCTCGCATCGAATTCAAAGGTAACCGAAAGATCGAGGCCGGCGCCATCAGCCAGGTTCTTAAGAGCGCAAAGGGTGACTTGTTCTCCGAAGCTGACCTTTCTTCTGATATCAAGGCTATTTACAAGATGGGCTATTTCCAAAATGTAACTGCTGATGTTACCGACACACCGGAAGGTAAGGTGATTTCCTTTATCCTGGAGGAAAAGGATCTTATTACAGAAATAAAAATTGAAGGGAATAAGGCCGTCGATAAAGGGGAAATAGAGGCTCTCTTGACCATTAAGGCCCGGCAGAGTCTGGACCCTGGTAAGATCAAGACGGACGTAGAAAAGATTATGGCCCTGTACAACAATAAGGGTTATTGCAATGCTGAGGTTCAAGATGTCATCAAAAAGGGGGGGGACAGGGAGGTACGTGTTGTATTCAATATCAAGGAGAATGAAAGACTGTATATCAAAAATATTACTTTCGAGGGAAATCAGGCTTACACCGGCAAAGAACTGAAAAAAATGATGGAAATTTCTGAACGGAGTATCTTCGGTTTTTTGACTAGTTCTGGTGTACTTAAAAGGGAAGTCCTAAAACAGGACATCAACAAACTCCAGGTTTTTTACCTTAATGAGGGCTTCATCAACGCTCAGGTCGGAGAACCGGAGATAACCCACGACCCAAAAGGGATCTATGTGAAGATACCCATCACGGAGGGTAAGCGGTTCAGGGTTGGGAAGGTGGATATTGCAGGTGATGAACCCGAATTGCCACGTGCTGAGCTTTTGAAAAACATGAAGATAAACAAAAGGGAATACTTTGACAGGGATTCAATAATGAAGGACATAGAATACCTCGTACAGATCTGTAGCGATGAAGGTTATGCCTATGCCGATGTTGTTCCCCGTACCATACCAAAGGAGAAAGAGCAGACGGTGGATGTGATTTATCACATAACGAAGGGCAGTCAGGTCTACTTTAACAAAATAACGATTACCGGTAACACGAAAACAAGGGATAAAGTTATAAGAAGACAACTTGCCATCGCGGAAGGAGATTTGTACAGCAGTAGCAAATTGAAGAAGAGTTACACGGCTCTCAACCGCCTCAGGTACTTTGAAGAGGTCAACTTCCAAACAAAAAAAGGAGATGACGAGACCTTAACAGACGTCAATGTCCATATTAAGGAACAACCAACAGGCTTTTTTACCATTGGTGCGGGATACAGCGCTATAGACCAGGCGGTTATTACCGCTCAGATCTCCCAGCAAAATCTCTTTGGCAGGGGGCAGAGTTTAAGCCTCAAGGCTAACATAGGGTCAAGGGTAACCAGTTATGATGTATCGTTCATAGAGCCATGGCTTTTTGATATACCTCTGTGGAGTAAATTTGACTTATGGAATTTCTCCAGGGAATATGATGCATACGATCTTGCTTCAAATGGTTTTGGGGTAACTATTGGTTACCCTATATGGGGATATATTACCGGTTATGTGGGGTACGTGCTTTCGACCAACAATGTCGAAAATGTTGAAGACTACGTGTCGTGGTATATCAAGGAACAGGAAGGTACAACGACTTCCAGTGCTGTGACCCTGAGCCTGATAAGGGATACAACGGATGACTATATTTTCCCTACGAAAGGTTCCAAAAATAGCATCTCTATCAAACATTCCGGTACCATCTTCCAGGGAGATACGAGTTTCACAAAATATGATATAAATTCTACATGGTTTTTCCCCTTTTACCGTGAGGTAGTATTCGGCGTTCGGGGACGGGCAGGTTATGTACAGGGGAATGAGGGGAAGGATATTCCTGTTTACGAGCGCTTCTATCTGGGGGGGATTTCCTCGTTGAGAGGATTGAGAGAAGTAGGACCGGTAGACCCTTTGACAGGTGATGTCATTGGTGGTACAACCATGCTTAACGCGAACCTGGAATTTCTGTTTCCCTTGGTAGCAAGCGCCGGTATGAAGGGGGTTGTATTCTATGATACCGGTAATGCATGGGCAAGCGGTTACCATTTCGGTGACTTAAGGCAAACTGCCGGCGTGGGCATCCGTTGGTATTCACCCATCGGTCCTCTAAGACTAGAATGGGGTTATGTTCTCGACAAAAAGGAGAGTGAGCCGGCAAGCCGGTTTGAATTTACCATGGGTATGTTTATGTAGAGCAGGAGTCAGATAGCCGGGATCGGGGAAAGCTGGCGACTGATAACTAATAACTAACAGGAGGAAGGGGCTTTTATGAAAAGATATGGTTTGCTAATTTTAGGTATGTTGGTGTTGTTGTCTGTTATGGTCTTAACAAGCGTCCATGCCATGGCAGGTGAAAAAATAGGATTTGTTGATATAAGAGAGGTAATACTCAATTCAGATGCCGGGAAAGAGAAAGCGAAAGATTTTCAGACGCTCTATGAAAAGAATAGGTCCCTTATCCAGGCGAAAGAGACAGAGGTGAAGAAGCTCAAGGAAGAACTCGATAAGCAGAGTGCAGTTCTTACCAAGACCGCCAGAGAAGGGAAAGAAGCGGACTATCAGAAAAAGGTCAGGGATTATCAAATTTTTGTCAAAGATATCAACGACGACCTTAAAGCGAAGGATCAGAAACTTGTTCAGGATATGGTTCCTGACATCCTCAAATTGGTAGCAGCTAAGGGAGCAAAAGAAAAGTATCTTCTGATCCTCGATATCGGTACCGTACCGGTGGCCTACATGGATAAGGAAAATGATATAACAAAACAGGTTATTGAAGAATTCAATCAAACCCATAAACAAAAAAAATAATCTTCATAGTAATTCATATGAAGTAAAGAGCAAGGAAACTGACAGTGAGAAAGACGCTAAGTGAGATGGCGGTCATTTTAAACGGCAAGGTCACAGGTGATGGCCTTGTTGTTATTGAGCGTATTTGTGGGATTGATGAAGCCGGTGAGGGTGATCTCACATTTATTGCAAACCCCCTATACCGTAAAAAACTTGAAACAACTCACGCCTCTGCCATCCTGGTTTCACCCGAGGTAGAAAGCACGAGCAAGAATCTACTGATTGTTTCCGACCCTTATGTTGCCCTCGGCCAGGCATTAGCTCTTTTCTATCCAGAAGAACACGGACTTGGCCAGGTCAGCAAAGGTGCATTTATCGAGGATGGGGCTTTTGTTTCAAAAGAAGTCCAAATCTACCCGGGTGTCTATATAGGCAGGGGGGCAAGGATCGAACGGGGAGTTGTCCTCTACCCTGGTGTTTTCGTGGGTCGCGATGCCGTAATTGGTGAAGACTCTGTCCTTTATCCGAACGTTTCGGTGTATCGGCGATCTATCCTCGGAAAGCGTGTTATTCTACATGCCGGCGTGGTCGTGGGAAGCGATGGGTTTGGTTTTGCCAGCCCAGGCCAGGGGAATATGAAAATCCCCCAGGTGGGCATTGTTCAGATAGATGACGATGTCGAAGTAGGAGCGAATACCACGATAGATCGTGGAACCCTCAACAAGACATGGATACAGAAAGGTGTAAAGATTGATAATCTGGTACAGATTGCGCATAATGTGGTAATTGGTGAAAATTCTGTAATCGTGGCCCAGGTTGGTATTTCGGGCAGTACCAGCCTCGGCAAAAGTTGCATCGTTGGTGGTCAGGCAGGGATAGCCGGTCATATAAGTATCGGAGACCACGCCATTGTAGTAGGGCAGTCTGGTGTCCACGAGGATATCCCCCCCCACCACGTTGTTTCCGGCACACCACACATGCCTCACCGTACCTGGTTAAAGGCTCAAGCCTGTATCCCCAAACTTCCGGAAATGCGCAAGACCCTTACCTCACTTGTCGGTCGCATTGAAAAACTGGAAGAGATGATAAGAAATAATAAATGAGCATTCATTCTACAGCAATTGTATCTCCACATGCCCACCTTGAAACAGGGGTTGAAATTGGTCCCTATGCGATCATTAATGGGGATGTCCATGTCGGGAAAAACACCGTTATTGGAGCGCATGTAGTGGTGGAAGAACATACCGATATCGGAGAGGGCTGCCGTATCTTTCAGTTCTGTTCTATCGGCGGTATTCCGCAGGACTTGAAATTCAAAGAGGAAGAAACGCGTCTCATCATAGGGAATTACAATACGATCAGAGAATTTGTTACCATCAACCGGGCTACCTCGGCAGATATCGGGGAGACAATAATCGGTGATTATAACCTTCTCATGGCTTACTCTCACGTTGCTCACAACTGTAAGCTGGGGAATCATATTGTTATGGCCAATGCTGCTAATCTTGCCGGTCACATCCACGTGGAAGACTTTGCTATCATTGGCGGTATGACGGGTATTCATCAGTTCACCCGTATTGGCGCTCATTCCATCATCGGTGGCGTTTCCGCTGTCACCAAGGATGTTCCCCCCTATGTTATGGCTGCCGGCAACCATGCAAAGCCTTATGGTCTCAACCTGGTCGGTATGAAACGCAGGGGTTTTAAAGAAGAAACGATCAAGGCTCTGAAAACAGCCTACCGGCTTATATTCCGTTCATCGCTCTTACTTTCCGTAGCGATAGAAAGAGTTAAAAGTGAGGTTGATGACATACCAGAAGTCCGTCAGTTTATTGATTTTATACAAAACTCCGAACGGGGAATCTTAAGATAGAGAAATAGTAGTAATTTCATTAAAAGTCAGGGATAAGGATGAAGAGAGTCAGAGTCGGTGTGGTGGGTATTGGTCATCTGGGTAATTACCACCTGCAGAAGTACCAAAAATTAACAAACAGTGAAATAGTTGGAGTGGCAGATGTTATAGGAGAACGGGCCCAAGAGGCTGCTCAGGCTTATAATTGTAATGTCTATACCGATTACAGGGAACTTATAGGAGCAGTAGACGCAGTCAGTATTGCCGTTCCCACTGGTTTTCATTACCTTATAGCAAAAAACTTTCTAGAGGCAGGAGTGGATGTCCTCCTGGAGAAACCGATTGCGGCAACGCTTGAGGAAGCTAACAATTTGGTATCAATTGCCGAAGCTAACAATTTAATTTTTCAGATCGGATTTGTGGAACGATTCAATCCGGCAGTGGTGGCCTTGAAAAAGTTAATGAGAAAACCTCTTTTTATTGAAGCCCACCGATTGCACCCCTTTTTCGAGCGCGGAACGGATGTGGATGTCATTCTCGATTTGATGGTCCACGATCTCGATCTCATCCTGAGTTTTGTGAAATCTCCCGTAAAGGATGTGGAGGCTATAGGTGTGCCGGTTCTATCCGATAAAGTAGATATCGCCAATGTACGACTTGTATTTTCCAGTGGATGCGTGGCCAACATTACCGCCAGCAGGATAAGCAATAAGGTCATGCAGAAGATAAGGTTTTTCGAGAAGGAAGGGTATCATGCCGTAGATTATAGAAAACGGGAACTGGTCTCCCTCGCCAGAAAAAACAGCGCCCGGGACCAGGTAGCCATTACTCCAAACCAGGTAGAGATAAAAAATCAGGACCCTCTGGAAGAGGAAATCAGGTCTTTTCTCCAAGCGGTTACAGAGAGGACACCTCCCTACGTCTCCGGAAGAGAAGGCATGGCCTCCCTCGAACTTGCCCTCCAGATCGTGGAAAAGATAAGAACCACAGGTGAGTTGATACAATGATACCTATGGTGGATCTGCGAAGACAGTATAATATTCTGAAGACAGAAATAGATGCGGCAATCCTCAATGTCTTAAATAATGGCCAGTTTATCCTCGGACCTGATGTGTCGGAATTGGAAAGAGAAGTTGCTGTCTACCACGGGGTTCCTTGTGCCATCGGGGTAGCCAGCGGGACGGATGCACTGCTTCTCGCCCTTGCCGCATGCGGGATAGGGGAGGGTGATGAGGTTATCACAACTCCCTTTACCTTCATTGCCACGGCAGAAGTGATATCTCTGTTGCATGCAAAACCGGTTTTTGTAGATATCTGCCCTGATACATTCAATATCGATCCGCAAAAGATTGAGAGAAAAATTACCAGGAGAACGAAGGCCATTATCCCGGTCCATCTATTCGGCCACCCGGCAGAGATGGATGCGATTGTCACTCTCTGTCGGAAATATCACCTCAAGATCATCGAGGACTGCGCTCAGTCGTTTGGTGCTTTATATTATGGGGAAAAGGTAGGCACTTTTGGTGATGCCGGCTGTTTCAGCTTCTTCCCCAGCAAAAATCTGGCCGGCTATGGTGACGGCGGAATGGTCATTACCCGGAATGAGGAGACGGCAGAAAAGATTAAACTCCTCCGTAATCACGGCAGTGAGACTAAGTACTATCACAAGGTCCCTGGCTATAACAGCCGTCTTGATGAGATCCAGGCCGCCATTATCCGGGTTAAACTGAGGATGATTGATAATTTCAATAAGGCACGTCGAGGTAATGCTGATATATACAGGGCTTCCATCACGAGGGATGATATTGTACTCCCCATGGAAATGGCGGGATGCCGGCATGTGTACCATCAGTTCACCGTCCGCTCGAAAAAAAGGGACCTTATCATGGCATCACTCATAGCTAATAATATCTCTTCCGCCATCTATTATCCCGTTCCTTTACACCGGCAGGAGGCGTTCGCCTGCTGGAAAACGGGTGATGACAATTTGATTAACAGTGAAATATGCGCCGCAGAAGTTCTTTCCCTTCCCATGTTTCCCGAATTAGAAGAAAAAGAAATCCTACACATCAGCGATGTGATCAATCATGCATCCTGAAATAAACACCCGAAAAATCATGATCGTGGCGGGAGAAGCATCGGGGGATCTGCATGGTGCTGACTTGGTGAAGGCAATGCACGGCATTGACCCTGCTCTTCGTTTTTACGGTATCGGAGGGAAAAGACTAAGGGAAGCGGGGATCAAACTTACGGCTGATTCCGCAGATATGGCTGTTGTCGGACTGACCGAGGTTATTTTTAAACTAAGGTTTATCCTGAAGGTGTTGGGTCAACTAAAGGCATCCCTTAAGAAAACAAGACCCGAACTTGTTATTCTCATTGATTATCCGGATTTCAACCTTTCGCTGGCAAAGGCGGCAAAAAAATGCGGCCTCAGAGTATTTTACTATATCAGTCCCCAGGTATGGGCATGGAGAAAGGGAAGGATCGGCAAGATTCGAAAAGTGGTTGACAAGATGGCCGTAATTTTCCCCTTTGAAGCCCGGCTCTACGAAGAAGCCGATGTTGACGTGACATTTGTCGGCCATCCCCTCCTCGATGTGGTAAGTACCAAATATTCACGTGAGGAGGCACGAAGGAGGTTCGGCCTTCAAGAGGGAACAACAACAGTGGGCATCATCCCGGGAAGCAGGCCGTCGGAGGTTGTCAAACTCCTGCCCGAAATGCTCAAGGCAGCGGAGATTCTTGTTGAAAAACTTGCCGCTGTTCAATTTATTCTGCCGGTGGCTGATACACTGGAGATGGATTTTATCTCCCATATTGTCCGGCAATACCCGGTGGAGGTCAGGCTAATTCCTCATGATACTTACGAGGCCATCGGTTGTACGGACATTGTCATGGCGGCCTCTGGAACAGTCACCCTTGAAACGGCGCTCCTTGGAATACCAATGGTCATCGTCTATAAGGTGTCCGCACTTACCTATTATATAGGGAAAATATTTGTCAAGGTAGATAATTTCGGGATTGTTAATATCATTGCGGGAAAAACCATCGTTCCTGAGTTGATCCAGAAAGAGGCCAACCACAAACGTATAGCTGCCGAGATAATAGATATTCTCGGCAATAGGGGCCAAATGGACAATATCAAAAAAGAACTTTCGAAGATCAGGGCCAAACTTGGAAGCCCCGGTGCTGCCGAAAGGACCGCCCGGCTGGCATATGGCATGATAGAGGGGAAGTAATTATTAGAAACCGGAAATCAGGATAAATGGGAATATATAAACGCCTCTTGAGTTTTGCGAAACCTCATACAGAAAAGTTCATTGCCGCTATGGTTTGCATGCTGTTGGTCGGTGCCCTCACCGCCGCCCTTGCCTTTCTTGTCCAACCGACAATGGATGATATCTTTCTGAAAAAAAATGCCGCGGCGCTTAAATGGATTCCTCTTGCCATTATAGGCATATATATATTGAAAGGGGCATGTACTTATGGACAAACGGTTTTAATGAATTATATCGGTCAGCGCATCGTGGCGGACTTAAGAAACACAGTGTACTGCCGGATACAGAGACAGCCCCTTGCTTTCTTTACCCAAAACCCCACCGGGGTGCTCATGTCACGGATTACCAATGATGTCGGTTATATCCAGGGGGCAGTCTCGGAAGCGATAACCAGTATTTTGAAGGACTCCTTCACTCTGGTCTGCCTCATCTGCGTCGTTTTTTACCGGGACTGGCAACTGGCCATTATTGCTCTCTTTATCTTTCCCCTGACCATCTACCCCATAGCCAAGTTTGGGGAAAAGATGAGAAAACTGGCCACCCGGACACAGGTAACGATCGGAAGTCTCACTACCCTGCTCCAGGAAACGATATCCGGTGTGCGTATCGTCAAGGCATTTGGCAGGGAAGACCACGAGAATAAAAGGTTTGCCGGAGAAAACGAGAACCTCTTTAAGCTTACTCTAAAGACTGTATCTATAAGCGCCATATCCAGCCCCTTCATGGAATTCTTGGGTGGCCTGGGAATTGCCGCCATTATTTTCTATGGAGGCTACCAGGTGCTCAGGGGGAACTCTACACCGGGTACGTTTTTTTCTTTTCTTACCGCTCTAATTATGCTCTACGAACCGATCAAAAGGCTGACCAATGTCAATAATACCATTCAGCAGGGAATTGCCGGTGCCCAACGGGTCTTCGACATTATTGATACTGTTCCCGGGATCAGGAACAAAGCCAATGCACTCCCCCTGCCGAGGATTTCCAGGCAGATCGTTGTCGAGGATGTCACCTTTTGTTACGAAGAGATACCGGTCTTAAATAATATCAATCTTACGATCAATGTCGGTGAAGTTGTTGCCTTTGTTGGTATGAGCGGGGGGGGGAAAACCTCTCTGGTTAATCTCATCCCACGTTTTTACGATGTGACTAAAGGGAGAATCTTGATAGACGATCACGATATCCGCGATGTCACCATAGAGTCGCTCCGAGGGCAAATCAGCATTGTTACCCAGCAGACGATTCTCTTTAACGATACAGTGAGGAATAACATAGCTTATGGAGACCTCGAAAAAAATGATGCAGATATCATACGGGCGGCAAAGGCAGCTAACGCCCACAGCTTTATTATGAAATTGCCGAAAGGGTATGACACTCTCATCGGTGAGCAGGGGGTAAAACTCTCCGGTGGAGAGAGACAGAGGATTTCCATCGCTAGAAGTCTCCTTAAGGATGCTCCTATCCTAATCCTTGATGAAGCAACTTCTTCCCTCGATACAGAAGCAGAGATCGAGGTACAGGAGGCCCTCGACACCCTCATGAAAGGCAGAACAACGCTGATCATCGCCCACCGGCTATCAACAATACGCCACGCGGACAGGATCATCGTTATTACGAACGGGAAAATCGTTGAAGAGGGGGCCCACGAAGCCCTTCTTACCAAAAAGGGCGAATATTTCAGGTTCTATAATATGCAATTCAAAGAAAACAACAAGAACGGGGAAGGAACATTTTAATACGAAGTTTGGAAGAATAATATGGACAGTGAAACAAAGATAAGTCCTGAAATGCGTCTAACAGAAACGGTGCATGGAGCCGGCTGAGCCTGTAAGATAGGTCCGGGAGACCTGCACGAGGCATTACGTAATTTACCCCTTATCGCTGATCCGAACCTCATCGTGGGGATGGAGCATGCGGAAGATGCCGGTGTCTATAAACTAAGGGATGATCTGGCTATTATTCAGACTCTCGATTTTTTTACCCCCATCGTAGACGATCCTTATACTTTTGGCCAGATTGCTGCTGTGAACGCCTTATCCGATGTCTATGCCATGGGAGGGAGACCCCTGACCGCAATGAATATCATCTGTTTTCCTGTCAGTAAAATGGATATTGCCGTCCTCCGTCAGATTCTTGATGGAGGCATGGATAAAATGCGGGAAGCCGGGGTACTCCTTGTTGGAGGACACAGTGTAGAGGATAATGAGTTAAAGTACGGACTGTCCGTGACCGGGGTCATACATCCCGAAAAAGTCCTGCGGAATAAAGGAGCTGAAAAAGGGGATAAGTTGATCCTTACCAAGCCCCTGGGTACCGGCATTATCAGCACTGCCTTAAAGGGAGGAATGGCCGATGAAGGTCTGGTAGCCCGCTCAGTAAAATCCATGACTACCCTGAATAAAAGAGCCATGGAACTTATGACGGAAACACCGGATATCCACGCCTGTACCGATATTACCGGGTTTGGTTTTCTTGGCCATGCCTGTGAGATGGTTGAAGGATGTGATGTGGGGATAAAGATTTACACCTCTTCCATTCCTTATTTCCAGGGTGTCAGGGAATTTGTTGAAATGGGTGTTATCCCGGGTGGGTTGCACCGAAACAGGTCATTCCGGATGCATATGATCGAAATCGATTCCTCCTGTTCTGACTGGATGATAGATATCCTCTTTGATCCTCAGACCGCTGGAGGGTTACTCATTTCCCTCTCCGCAGTGCAGGCAGAGGTCTTGGTCCAAAAAATGCGGGCAGAGGGCATTGAAGAAGCAGTTATCGTGGGAGAGGTCGTACCGGAACCGAAGGGTAAAATCCTGGTCGTTTAGAACTCGTCCGTTCAAAGCTTTTTAAAGATTATTTAGTGCAAATCAATTATTAATCTCCGCTACTTGCTTTAGAAACGGGTGTTTCCTTACTTGATTCAGCCGGTGATGGTGTTTTAGTTGTCTCCTCTTTCTTCCCTTCTGTAGAAGGTACCTTTTTCCCGCCGTAGTCTGTTACATACCAGCCGGAACCTTTGAGATGGAATGAAGAAAGGGAAACCAACCTTTTGGCTGGGCCGTTGCAGAATTTGCACCTATTTACTGCTGAATCAGTTATTTTCTGTATTAACTCATATTCCTCACCACACTTGCCGCATTTATATTCGTAAATTGGCATATCAACTTTTCCCCACATTACTTATTATATTTGGTAACGATTGCTGAAACAATCGAGAACCAGTGTAAAATCTTGATAAATTTTAGACTGCAGTATGCTTCTGGTAATGCCATGGACATTTCTTTCTTCTTCTTCTTTTTCTTCCTGAGACGCGTCGAACTTACTTTCCCCACATTCAAACCGGATTACGTGAACAATTTCATGTGTAGCAATGTACAACATCAAAGGGTCCAGTTTAATGAAAGAGTGAGCCCTTTCCACGGCATCGAGAATACGGTTATCTTGAAGACAGACTCTATAAAAATGGGGCTCACTTCGTTCTGCATGATCTTTTTGGTAATGATACTTGCAAAGATGGGCAAAAGCTCTTTCGTTAACTTCATGATCTTCAAGATAGGCGAGAGTTTTTACATCATACCGGTAAGCCAACTTTTCACGACGGGTGCGAAAATACCGCGTTGCCAGTTGTTCGGCATGTGCAAAAGCCTTCTTTGCCAGCAAAATCTGTTCTGCGTTAAAATACATGGCCCATCACCGGTATTCCACAAATCCTATAATTTTGCCCACTACTTGTTTAAATATATACATCTTTTTGTTTCTGTCAATAATATTTGAATCCACAATTTGCGTGAATCTACTGAAGAGCTTAGGCGGCTTGGCGGGGGTTAAGATGGGTTCCTTTTTAGCTAGCGAGACCATGCGAATTTTAAACAAACGCTGCTGATGAGGTTGCAAAATATATCTACTTTATCCTCAGCCTAGCGTTTGGCTATCTCAGGGTCTTCTGCAACATAGGATGCAAGATGGGGAAATTTAGACGGGAAAAACAAACAGGTGCAAGGTCAGTTGCAGGTCAGAGTCAGGAGTCACACTTCTTCTATCTCATCACGTGACGCTGTAGATTCCTGCTTATAGGGTATTAAAGATTCTTCTACCTTAAGCGGTGTCATTTTAGGATAAATTTTATCCTTGATCACTATCACCGGAGCCAAGGTACAGCACCCTATGCAGGCAACCCTTTCCATACTGAAATTCAAGTCTTCGCTAGTCTCTCCTACCTTGATGTCCAACTCTCTTTCCAGGGTCTCTAAGACAAGGCTACCGCCCGCCAGATGACAGGCGGTCCCAAGACAAACCTTAACCGGGTATTTACCTAAGGGGACAAAACGAAACTGATTATAGAAAGTAGCAACTCCCCAAACCCACACCTTCGGTACCCCGAGGAAGTTAGCTATCTCCACCATTGCTTCTTTGGGAAGATAGCCCAACTCCCCTTGGACTTCTTGTAAAATGGAGATTAACTCTCCTCTTTTGCCTTTGTATCTACTTATGATTAAGGCTAATTGTTTTTCTTCCTCCTCGGACATCTCCCTTAGCTCTTGGCAAACTCAGGAAGGAAGGATAGAATCCCGGTTGCCTCTCTGGGCCCAACTACAATTTCCCATCCAGGCAGGGCATCTTCTAATTCCCCTTTAATCCGAGCCACTTTCCCCGGAATGATCAATTTCTTGTGTTTTACCTTATCAGCAATGCCGCATTTATTGATAAAGGCCCCTATAGTATCACCACTGAACTTACCCGCTGCCCAGCCGGTAAGGACACCAAGCCCTTCCGTATCCTTTACACACAGGTAGGCGGGGATCTTCGTAGACTCAACTGCCGAGGCAACAATAAAGTATGTCAATGCCCAATTGGAAGTGATCATAACCGGCGATCCTTCATCCGGTTCACCTATCTCATAATATTTCTCCTCTACTGCCAGAGGGAAGCGGGGGTCAGTATAGATATTAAGTCTTTGTACTAGAAGAGGAAGGAGAGAATGTTGTTCGAAATCGGAAAGAACAATTATGCCGGCATATTTTATCATCAAGAGGGATGCGGCAAGGATCTCCTTCAGCCCATCTCCGGCCATAAAACACGGGAAGGCAATAGTAGGATAACCAAGAGGCCTTAAGTTCTGTTTTAAAGCAGACCTCCTGATAAATGTTTGATCCTTCATTGCTTCCATTAAGTTCTTGGAACCGGGGTCTAAAACAAGATCTTCAATACCGGCATCCTTTAACTTGGTAGTTAGAGAGATTAGCCCTTCTATGCCTTTTCCACGAACTCCTATTGGTGTAGGATTCTCTTTAATCTTCGGTATTGCCGCATCAAGGTTCTCCTTGGTTATCGGGTAAAGGAGGGGGGGCCTGTCTGCGCATATATCACGGGCAGAAAACAGGGCATCCGTATCCTCTGATATCAATACCATTCCTGTGTCTACTGATTCGTAGAGTTTTTTCACCAAAGCAAGATACTTGTTTTTATCTTGTGATTCAAAGTAAGCAACCACAAGGTCTGCCTTCAGGTTCAGCCCAACCCAGGGGAAATTGAACTCCTTGATCTTTCTTATCTTTTCGTCGACTTCCGCTTCACTTTCTTTGTCCGAAATGAGAAGAGCAATACCCGGCTGGTGTAGAAAGGTCTTCTCATGACGATATATCACTTCCTCATTACCAATCTGGAGCTTATTTCCCCCTTGGCCTATGGTAACAAGTCTTATGGGTGGCGCTAACAGATCTACAAGCTTTGCCTTTACCTCTTCTGAGAGATGAGGGCATTTATCCACTGTCGCTCCGCCGGACACCAACTTCATAGCAAAAGCAAAACAGGTGGGAAAACTACAATCTTTACACAGCCTCCTTCCCGGAAGCATCTTTACAATTTCAGATCCTGAAATTGGCATAACTATCCTCCTCCCATTGCTCATAATCTTGTGAATTTCGAGCAATTAATCGCAAAATGTAATGAGATTATCCTGGAAGCTCAACCTCTCCTTTTACCCAGGGATGTCCTACCTTCTCCAGGAATGCAACAAGCTCATCACTGCTGCTCACATCCTCTTCTGTAGCGATCTTATCGTAAACTCCATCCGCTTCGAGAACGTCTTTATACCTTTCTTTTACATCCTTGGGTAACCAGACCAGCCTCTTTCTTCCCCCGTCTGCCTGGAAGAATTTTGGTGATCTCAGGAGTTCGAGGGCAATACCGCAAAAACCTTCTATCTGCTTGCCGCCACTTGTGCTGCCAGCCATGCTGGAGAACTTGACTCCGTCCGGGGTGAGCCCTGTAAAGTCTCTATGAATGATACCAAAAGCATCCACCTCAGGGATATAAAAACAGATAGCCTGGAAACAGCCACAGGATGTATGAGGAAATTCAAAAGCGCTATGAAGATAAACTCTATCATAGTTTCCCAGGGACTTTGATTTTATTATTTCATTACCTCCGGTAAATTCCCCTCTAATGTCATCGAGACATTCCCCTTTAGCAAAGCCGAAGATAGGTCCTTCAGGATCAAGTTTGTAGGCGGCTTTACAATCAAACCAGTTCATCGCTCCACAGTTTGCCACCCTGGAGGGAGCAACAATGCAGGAATGTGTTGGGGCGAAGCTCTGACAGAGAACACAGCAATAGAACTCGTCTACATCTTCATCCTTAAGGCCCAGAGCCCTTTTATCTCTCGCTTCATAAACCTTTACGGCCTCGGGAAGGAGTTCTTCTACTTTCGCTTTATCTGTAATAAAAGTAATGGATATCTTCTCGATAGCGTCAATCTCGGAGGTATAGAGCATTATAAGTATCTCCCCTATCTCCTTTAAAGAATTCAACCCTTTCTTGAACGCATCTTTGTTCACTCTGACCCAGATATCATTCCTCTGGGCCATATGCCAAACCCCTTCCATATAGTTGGCATACATATGTATCCTTCTCTCAATGACCGGTTCCATATCCGCTTCAAGTTCCTCACCGGCGACATCAATCAGGATAGCAAGAGGATAAGGACCGCCCTCGCCTAAATCCTTTATGTCCGGCCCAATAATCTCTACCTTTTCGTCTTCTATCTCATCGGCATTTTTCAACCTTGCCCACTCAAATTTCTGAGTGATTTTAGGGCCTCCGAATTCAATATGGAGCTCCTCTTTTCTTATTGCCTCACCTTCATATTGTGGACCGATATCTACATGAAAATCTGACATAACTTATCTCTCCTTTCTCTTTTTTTAAAGATTGGATATTAATGTTTCTAAGAACTCCTTCCACTTTTCATCTTTTCTGATATTGGGAAGTGAAAAATTAGCATTGGGGAAGTAGTACTTACACAGGGTCATAGTCTTTAAATGTGGAGCAAAATGTTTTAATGTAGAAAGCCCCTGCTCCCCCAGATCACTTCTTATGCCGAAAAAGATTACCAGATCGTGGTTCCCCTCCTTCTTAACCCCCATCCAATCCGGGTGCTGCAGGGCATTGATTATCTCCATAATATCATACTCGCTGTCCGGTTTTACCCCTAACTCGGACAACTTTCCGCTCACATGGGCGGTTGCACATATCGGGATATCGGCACGCTTTGCAATCTCAAGGGCATATTCCATAAGGGACTTTCCGTCTATGGCCCCTTCAATCAGAAGGGGACCAAGCACAAGGAGTGGCCTTTTTGCCTTCTTAATCAGTTTTACATATTCAGCAGCATCTTCTATTTCCCTGGCCGATTTTGTTCCCGTCAAAACATTTACTCGATGAAACGGTAATGTTGCACTCATTTTCCCCTCCTTTTAGCTCTGGATCACAGAATCCACAGGAACCTTGCTTTTATAAGTACCTATTAGTGTGGGGAGTCCCACAGATTCCTTTGCCGTCCAGCCGATCTCTTTGAGATATTTTCTTACTTCCTTCTTATAGACTATAGGGACATCAGCATCCCTGCGGACAAAGAGATGCAGATCGTCGGGAAGACCGTTTCCCATGTATTTTTTATACAGGGATATATAGTGATTAAGTTTTATCGCCCGTCCCTGAGGGGTATCATTCTTCCTGATACACAGTTTGGGAATCATGACCATGCATTTTTCCTTAGTCTCGCATACGTTAACCAGATGTTCGGGTGAAGGTTCTCCTGTGTTAATGGTCTGTTTTGACCTTGCATCCATAACCTGCCAATCATCTGCCTCCTTCTTCGAGAGAAATAGTCTCCTGTATTTGGAAGAGTGGGGGCCAAGTATTACAGGAATACCCAGTCTATTACATCCTGTAGCAATGGATGCTGCCTTCTGGGAATATGCCCCCCAGGCGACACCAACGGCGCCGAGCCGGTTCAAGGTATGATCGGCTACTACCTCGTAATTCCCTCGTAATGGTAGTTTGGCAAAGATATTCACTACCTTTATCGCCGCTCCGGTAATGTGAGCGTTTGCAACGCAGGAGCCTACGTTTACCACTCCGCCGCCATCAAAATCAGGAGGATACTTTTCATAGATATTTTTACCGTCGGCATCATTTTTCATGCCGGCAGCCATTGCCGCACAGCCTGAGAGAACAACGATATACTTCCTCTTCGCAAACTCCTCCACCATCTCGGCAATGTCCTCTATATCGGGATAATTAGAGCAACCGACCAAAGCAACAACACCGGGGATCGTGCCCAGCGTGATAGATGCCCCGACGTTTCTTATCTCTGTATCCATAATGGGCCCGCGGCCCGCTCTTATCTTCCAGCTCTCCATACTCGCTCCCGTCTGCATTATCTTGAAGATAGGAACTTCAAAGGGGCAATCCTGCTCACATTTCCCACAACCGATACACTGATTGAACTGCTTTTTTAACAGATCAAAATTACCCTTGGCAACCTCAGTTATGCCTTCACCAATGGAGATAAGATTAGGACATACACGCTCACACATTCCACAATTATTACATTTTTTCGCCAGCTCTTTCGCCTCTTCTTCTGTTACCCACTCTTTCTTTCTCTGGGAAGCGATCTTCATGGCAGTCTTAACCGCCACCTCGGCTGCCTTACCCGGATCAAGGATGGCGAAATGCTTTTTCTCCTCGGTCATCTGCTTGACTATTTCGTCCGTTGGCATCTCTGTAGCATCCTCAAGCCCGTACATAGCCTTATCCAGGGTAGCAATAAGAACTGAGCCTGCCTTGGATGCCTCTTCGGGCATATCGGCTCTGATACACTGCTCATCGGTCATGATGACATCGGCAATGCCTGTCCTGAGGAAGAAGAGCTGCCGGGAAAGGGGACCAACAACCTTGGCCCTGTCCGAATATCTGGTTGTTTCCAGAGCGGTGCAGCAGATACCGCCTACCTCTACCTTGTCATAGAGGTCATTTGCCCTCAGGTAGTCGGTAATCTCCGCAGAGGTAGCCGGATTGTGTCCAACTACCAGGATCATCGGCTTTGTCCGATCTATCGTAGCCCATCCCATATCTACCATGGGTGTTTCCGCCACGGAAGTAGGATAACCAAAACCTACGATCTGTGCAATATCGGCTGCCTCCATCCCCACATGATCCAACATGCCGACATGCAGTGCCTTGGATTCAAAATCCAGATAACTTCCTTCCTGCCCTGTATGAATGGAATCAAGCAGATGGGTGATCTCCTTATAGACATACTCGATAGCTATCTTGAGATCGCCTAAATTTTCCGGTTTTAAACCAACAACCGTCCTGATATTCGGCGCTTCAACCTCAATCATTCTGCCCATATCTATCTTTTTGTCCGCGCCGTGCTTCGCAATCAGGTAGTCCAGAATATGGGCGCCATGGGCAGTATGGCATGAACATCCTATCAGACAAGCCAGAAGTACCATTCTTGCCTGCTGAGCCTTGATATCAATACCGCACGCACCTCTCCTGCCTTCGGTCAGATCGCACTTTCCATAGGTGCAAAGGCAGCACAGATCACAAAATGGGGCATAGAATGGTTCATAAGTCTTGAGTAGTCTCATATCCCAATTTCTGAGAGAGGCGACTTCCGGCATTGGTGTATGACCTACCGGTTCCCAATTGTTTTCCGCCCTTATCAGCTTTTCGACTTCTTTTAATTTTCTTTCTATCTCTTTCAATTCAGCCATGTTTTCACCTCACTGGTCGGATTGTTTCTTTTACTAATTTCAATGTCTCAGGATGTCTTAAAACAAGGATATTTGCACCGGCTAAGATGAGAGAGAGCGCAGTTATTCCCTCCCAGAGTAAACCCTGTTCTTTACTCTCTTTAGCTTGCTTTGTTTTCCAGCATTCATCACCAAGATTAGCAATAATAGGCATCTGGGTCATACTGTCCTCGGTAATTACCCCAATCTGCTTTACCCTCTCCATCAAAGAAAAGCTATACTCCATGCCATAACCCAGTGGTGAAGATAGAGGATCAATGACAATTCTTTCCGCAGGCATGAACTTGCATAGTTTAACGTTCAGTTCTTTAAGCAGATTGATATCGAGAGGTGTTTGAGCAATAGCCGTATGCCCGTGGTCTAAGATTGCCTTGCCGATAATCTGGTAATTTTCTTTTTGTACCGGGCCTATGAGGAGATTACTGCCGTCACAGACTTCAGCAACCTTAGTTAGAACCTCCGAGTCCTTTTTCTCATCTCCGCTGCCATAGACAATTAACGGTACGTTCAGCTCACTTACCATTCTTTTAACTAAGGACGCTGCTTCTTCAGCGGAAGTATCCTTCTCCATCGGATCAGTACTGATAAGGTAGAGGGCGATCGCGTCTACGCCAAATCCTTCACATTTCTTGGCCCATTTTACCGGGTCGGACATTACATCCCGGAAAGGTCCGGCCAGATGTTCCGGCCAATCCTTGGGCTCCATATCAAGAATTTGTAAAGCAAACTTTATAGGATTAGGATATGAGCCTTCGTCAAAGAAATGCAGAGGGAGTTTGTTATCCCCTCCAATCTTTACAGCCTTTTTCCCTTTACCGATAGTCACTTCTCGTATCGTGCCTGTATAAGCGTCAACGGGTGTTTTATATTCCATTCTTTACCTCCTTCCCCAATAAATATTAACTCTCCAACCAGGCGTCAGAATATAGTGTCTCCCCCATGAGAACCTTGGTCGTCTTTACATATTCAACCTCTTTTTCAGATAGAGAAGAAAGGGCGATTTTTTCCCCATCCATGGTTCTGTATATAAGGTCGACAATCTCCGGCATTTCCCCCTTCACCAGCTTCATAAACTCTACATCCAAGGGGTCGGCAATGGCAGAATAAAGCCCGCTCCTGTTCAACATCATAAGGTATGTACGGTTGAGCATGGGTCTTAGTGGAGCAGGCACCCCGTTAGATATATTGGAAAGCCCTACTGTTGATTTAACCCCAGGCAAAACATCCTGGAGTATCTGAATAAAGTCCAGACAGATTACAGCGAACCTCTGCCCTTCACCAGCAGTGCTGACAGGGAGAATGATCGGGTCAATCCAGATATCTTCATCGGGGATTCCAAGTTCATTGGCATACGCTGCTGTATCCAGAATGCTCTCTATCTTAGAATCAACATCAGGGGGCATACCTTTATCCGTCATTACGGAAACCACCACATCACATTTATATTTCGCGGCTAAAGGCAGCATTTGCTCTTTCGATAGTTGTTTCCCCGATGCAGAGTTGAGCAAAGGCCTCTTCTTGCAAAACTTAAGACCTGCTTCCATAGCCACAGGATTCATAGTGTCTATGGTTAAAGGTAAATCAGTAACTTCCTGTACTGTATCCACCAGCCATTTCATTGTCCCTTCAGTATCTTGTTTCATGGGGCCGACGTTTAAGTCGATATAATCAGCTCCTGCCTCGGTCTGAGCCTTTGCCAAATCATGAATCGTTTTTGCATTCCTTTCCCTTACCGCTGTAGAAACTTCGTTCGCGATAACATGTATGTTCTCACCTATAATTATCATATCTTCCTCCATAATCTCATCGTTATCCGCTCATCATAGATTGTGCTTTTTGAACCTCACCGCCTTTGGATACAAAAGCGCCCACCGGGCAAACATCAACACATTCAAGGCAGTTTTGACACCCCGACAGACTCAAAGGTTCATCTTCAAATGTAGCAACCCGCCGTTGGAAGCCACGATAGGTAAAACCAATAGCTCCTGTACCGAGTTTTTCCTCACAGACCCACACACATTTACCACAGAGGACGCATTTATTAGGGTTATATGTCAATACGGAGCTGCTTGTGTCTATGGGCAGGTCCCGCAGAACTTTCTTGAATCTCTTTGTATTAAGCTTCACGCCCAAGTGACGGGCAAGCCTGTGCAACTCACATGCACCCTTTTTAGGGCAGTGACCGCAGTCCACGGGGTGATTACTTAAGATGAGCTCAAATGCAGTTCTTGCCTGCCTTAAAGCCTTTGGCCCTCTGGTATTGACTACCATCCCTTCTGTTACTTCTCTGGTACAGGAAGTAACCGGCGTATCTTCCCCTTCTATTTCCACAAAGCAGAGGCGGCAAGCGCCGAACGGTTCACACCTTTCCCTGATAGCGCAAAGATTAGGGATATAGATGCCATTATCCAAGGCAGCCCACAGTATCTTCTCACCTTCGACAGTCTCTATATCTTTGCCATCTACGTGGAGATGCATGGTCTTCACTAAACTACAGCCCCAACTGCCAGTTTGGCAGACTTGACGGTGTTCATCATCAACATCGTAATAGTCATCGGTCCGACACCGCCAGGGACAGGAGTAATAGCACTCGCCTTTTCCTTGATCCCTGCAAAGTCCACATCTCCACAGAGCTTGGCCTTTCCTTCAACCGTCATTCCAATACGGTTGACACCCACATCAATAACTACAACACCTTCTTTTACCATATCCGCCGTGACTGCGTTAGGCTTTCCCGCTGCCACGATGAGGATATCCGCCCTGCGGGTATGGGAAGCAATATCCTTTGTACCTGTGTGGCAGATTGTCACCGTCGCGTTGGCCCCTTTTTGTTTCTGTAAGAGAATATTGACGATCGGCTTCCCTACGATGTTTGATCTGCCTACTACTACTACCTCAGCACCATCTGTCTTCACACCTGACCGGATAAGAAGTTGCTGGATGCCGGCTGGGGTGCAGGGAAGGTAGTCGGCCTCACCGATTACCATTTTCCCTACGTTGACCGGGTGGAAACCATCCACATCCTTCTTCGGATCAATGGCGTAAAGTACCTTCGTCTCATTGATGTGTTTCGGTAAAGGAAGCTGAACCAGTATCCCATGGATCTTAGGATCGTTGTTATACTGCTCAATCAATTTGAGCAATTGCGCCTCTTTAATATCCTCCGGCTGATTGTCCTGGACAGAGTAAAAGCCCAATTCCTTGGCCGTCTTCTGCTTTCCGGTAACATAGCTCACCGAGGCAGGGTTCTGGCCTACCAGGATAGTAACTAAACCAGGCTCTACGTTATACTTTTCTTTTAATAGAGCCGTCTCCTGTTTTAATTCCTCACGGATTTGTCGGGCAATTTCAGTACCACTGATAAGCTTTGCCGCCATTTCTCCTCCTCCTTTTAAAATAGACCCTTTACCTTACCGGTTTCGACATCCACATCCACCCTTCTATAGGCAGGATCAGAACTGGTTCCCGGCATCAGACTGATAGCCCCCGTCATTGGACAGAGAAATTTTGCACCGGCAAAGACCAGTACATCACGCACCGGCAGGATCCAGCCCTTAGGCACTCCCTTGACAGTCGGGTCATGGGATAGACTTAAATGGGTCTTTACCATCATGGTGTTAAAATCTTTCATCGACGGATCGGCTTCAAACCGCTTAGCCTTTGCCTCAGCCTCAGGTGTCCAGCTAACGCCATCGGCCCCGTACACCTCTTTGGCAATCTTCTCCACTCGCTGCCTCAACGGCATCTCCAGAGGGTAGAGGAATTTGAAATCTACTTTGTCGTTACAGGCATCCATGACCACGTCGGCAAACTCCAGGGCACCTTCACCGCCTTTGAGCCAGTGTTCCGAAAGGGCGCAACGGGCGCCGGCCTGCTCCGCATATTTCCGCACCATAGCGATTTCATCCTTTGTATCGGTATGGAAAGCATTGATACAGACGACGGGATTAATTCCTGACTTCCTTATCACCCCGATAAGGTGCGTCATATTGATCATCCCTTTCTCCAGAAGCCCCAGATTCTCTTTCATATATTCTTCGGGAAGGGGCCGCCCCGCGACTACTGCCGGACCGCCACCATGCGTCTTCAGAGCCCTGATCGTTGTCGTCAGTACCGAAACATTAGGAACAAGACCACTTAAACGGGATTTCACATTCCAGAACTTTTCAAAACCGATATCGGCAGCAAAACCACTCTCGGTAATGTGGTAATCGAACATCTTTAAACCCATACGGTCACCAATAATCGAGGACTGACCAATGGCGATATTGGCAAAGGGACCGGCATGTACCATGCAAGGCTGGTATTCTACCGAGCTCATAAGGGTTGGATTGATGGTATTCCTCATCCACGCACACATGGCTCCTGCGACTTCAAGATCGGAAGTAGTGACCGGCTTCCCCTTCTTGTCATAAGCAACGACTATATTTCCCAATCTCTCCCGCAGGTCCTTCAAATCCCTGACAACGGCAAGGATGGCCATGAGTTCCGAACTAACCGCGATACCGAATTTGGAGGACATCATATAACCGTCCATCTTGCCCCCAATCCCCATGATAATGTTCCGCAACCCTTGAGCGCAAAAATCCATTACCCAGCCCATTTGTATATTGGTCGGATCAATGTCAAGACGTCTAAGATTGCGCTTGGCCAGTTCGGCATCGTCATAATTACGTTCGTGTTGCATTCTGGCATTCATGGCGACCATGGCCAGGTTGTGGGCATTAACGATATCATTGATGTCCCCGGTAAGACCGAGGGAAAATTCCGTCATCGGAATCAGCAGCGCTTTGCCTCCTCCGGCGGCTGTCCCTTTGATATTCATCGTGGGACCACCGGAAGGCTGCCGGAGACAACCGCCGACGTTCTGACCTCTTTTGCCCATCCCTTCCATTAAACCCAGAGAAGTAGTGGATTTTCCTTCTCCCAGGGGTGTCGGGGTAATAGCCGTAACTTCAATATATTTGCCGTCCGGTCTATCTTTGAGGCGGTCCATGATCTTCATGAAGTCGAGCTTACATAATCTTCCATAGGGTATAATCTCATCCTTCTGGAGCCCCAGTTTCTGCCGCCATTCTTCAGTGGTGGGCATATTTTCCTCAGCTGCTTCTGCAATCTGCCAATCTGCGTGTTGTCTCGGATCTAAATCTGCAACCTTTGCCATTCTTCACGTCCTCCTTTTTGAATATTTGTGACTATCTCATTTAGTCGTAATTTTCATTTCATAAATTTTACCACGTGTTCTTTTAACGAGTAATAAACTTTTTGTCAAGCGAACTTTTGTCCCGTTTACCGGCGCTAATGCTGCATTATACGGGGAAGATACCGTGTTTTTTAGCAGGTTTCGTTTCTCTCTTTCCCGCTAACATGGCAAAAGCACTGATCAGCCTCGACCTTGTTACGGCAGGTTCCATTACATCGTCTATATATCCTCTGCTGGCCGTTATATAAGGGGTTGCGAGTTTAGTCCTGTATTCCTGAATTTTTTCTGCTCTTGCCTGGACCGGATCGGCAGCGGATTCTATGTCCTTTTTAAATATGATATTTGCTGCTCCCTCCGGCCCCATAACGGCAATTTCAGCTCCCGGCCACGCAAAAACCATATCTGCGCCCAGTTCCCTGCCGCACATAGCGAGGTACGCTCCGCCGTAGGCCTTGCGTATTACCACCGTCACCTTGGGCACTGTCGCTTCCGAGTATGCGTAAAGCATCTTCGCCCCGTGTCTGATAATCCCGCCAAACTCCTGATTGGTTCCCGGTAAGTATCCCGGAACATCCGAGAGGGTCAACAAGGGGATATTAAAGGCGTCGCATGTCCTGATGAATCTCGATGCCTTATCGGAGGCATTGATATCCAGACAGCCGGCAAGTATCCTGGGCTGGTTCGCGATGATACCCACACTGGCGCCGTTTAATCTCGCAAAAGCGGTAATAATATTTTGGGCGTAATGTGTCTGCGTCTCCAGAAAATCACCATGGTCCACGATGGCGGAAATGACCTTCTTCATATCGTAAGGTTTGCGTGGATTGTCGGGAACAATGTTGTTCAGCGCTTCTACCCTTATGTTTACATCGCCTTCAAACTTAACCACAGGAGGGGTTTCCCTGTTGCTGGAGGGGAAGAAACTCAGGAGCTTCCTGATGTCTCTGATACAGGTGGCCTCATCAGGACTGAGAAAGTGGGCAACTCCGCTCGTCCGGTTGTGGACCATCGCTCCGCCCAGTTCTTGCGGGCTAACCGTTTGTCCTAATACTTCCTTGATCACCTGAGGTCCTGTAATGAACATCTGTCCGATCTTGTCTACCATAAATATAAAATCGGTCAGGGCCGGTGAATAAACGGCTCCGCCTGCGCAAGGACCCATAATAACGGAGATCTGTGGTATAACCCCCGAAGAGATTGTATTTCTGTAAAAGATATGCCCATAACCGGAGAGGGCATCTACACCCTCCTGAATCCTTGCTCCGCCGGAGTCTTCAATACCGATAACGGGTGCCCCCATTCTTAATGCAAGGTCCATGACCTTACAGATTTTCTTAGCGTGCATTTCTCCCAGAGTACCGCCGATTACTGTAAAGTCCTGCGCAAAAACATATACGACCCTTCCGTTAATTTGTCCGTATCCTGTAACAATCCCTTCGCCCGGCGCTACAACTGGTCCCATCCCGAACTCAGTACATCTGTGCTTTACAAAGGCGTCAAGTTCCACAAATGTTCCTTCATCCAGGAGAAGATTTATCCTCTCTCTGGCCGTGAGCTTCCCGGATTTATGCTGTTTATTTATCTTGGGCTCTCCCCCCCCCTGCTCAATCTGGTCTCTAATTTTGTTTAATTCGCTGATCTTATCTGATGCCATTTGATTGTCTCCTGCCTTTCTTATTTTCGTTCGTAGAGCTCGATCGATATTCCGCCCGTGCTTTTAGAACGCATAAGTGACATTTGTGCTAAATGGTTAAAAGGTGAGATCTTTGCAGATAATGAAAATTGGATTCAGAAGGCGTGAATTAAAGATTTTTCGGGCGCTATACCATCGCAACACCGGCAAAGGCGATATCTGAGCGCTTAAGCGCGAGTTATACCTTCGCAGCAAAGTGAGACGTGCATGGTCGGAAAAGATTTTTGAGCACCGATGAATACAATTTTCAAAGCTCGCCAGATACCTTCTCTTTGCCTCTTAGCAACGGGGGCTTCACTTGCAGTAAATAGCAAACAGGGGTGCTATCTGTCAAGAAAATAATCCAAGTATAAAGAGGAGATATGAAAAGGACGATTGGTTGCCGACAAGTTGCAACAGATAACCGAACCGAGTGTCGATTCCTGTGTAATATTCTCAATTGTAGAAATTGTGTAAGGGAGTAAAAGCTTGATTTTAAAGAAGGCCGTTGTAACAATTGAATTAATATGCTACTAACTCATCACAACGAAAAATAAGGACATGGTCTTACATGAGATTTCTTCTCTGTGTGTTAGGTATGGTTTTGATCATAGAGGGGCTTCCATACTTTGTCTTTTCGGGCAAGATTAAGTTATACCTGAGAAAACTGGCCGAAATTCCTGATACAACACTGCAGGTCGCCGGTTTTCTTGCCATTATTGTCGGAGTGATTCTCGTCTATCTTGGAAGAAGTTAAGTTAGAATGAAACTAGACGAATTTGACTATCATCTTAACGAAGAGTTGATAGCGCAGGAACCATGCGAGCTTAGAGACCGTGCACAGATGATGGTCGTGAATAGACAAGCAGGCTTCATTGAAAATAAGATTTTTCATGATCTTCCCGAATTTCTGAAAAAAGGGGATGTCCTTGTTATCAATGATTCGAAGGTGATCCCAGCACGGTTGGTCGGGAAAAGAGCATCAGGAGGGCAGATAGAAATCCTCCTATTAACAAAACGTGATGATATAACTTCCGATCAAGTTTGGGAGATATTATTGAGGCCGGCAAAGAGAATCCGGGTGGGAGACCAACTCTGGTTTAATGAAGGGTGTAAAGCTACTGTAATTGAAAGGATATCGGATAAGAAATGGCTGCTAGCATTTGTAACTGATATTCCGTTTGATCAATTTCTCTGCCAATACGGGAAGGCTCCCCTTCCACCATATATTAAGCGAAGAGGAAATTACACGACTGGGCAAGAGGATATTAAAAGGTATCAAACTGTTTATGCAAGGGTTCCCGGATCGGTTGCGGCACCTACTGCCGGTCTGCATTTTTCCCGGAATGTTCTGAGTACATTAAAAGATCAGGGAATTCAAGTTGCAACTGTCACGCTTCATGTCGGCTACGGAACATTTCTTCCTATCGAAACGGAACTTGTAGAAGACCACGTAATGGAAGAAGAGTTCTTTGAGATAGGAAACGAGGCCGCCGAGTTGGTGAACAGTGCACAAAGAGTTATAGCTGTGGGTACCACGTCAACAAGGGTCCTCGAATCGGCCTCGGATGAACAGGGAAGAACAAGACCTTTGGCAGGATTTACCGGACTTTTTATCTATCCCGGTTATCAGTT